>JBDRYG010000006.1:0-40028 GCA_039803305.1 Caldifarciminota bacterium | reverse complement strand
GAATAGCAGCAAAATAGAAACCATTCTAAACCCTGACACGAAAAATGTGACTACTGCAAAATAAGAGAGAATGCCTGCAACAAGCATTTGAAAACTTTTAGGCGCATCCTTCTCGGTGCGTCCATACCCCTGATATAGTCTAAAGAGATTTCTCATTATGTAAATTATATTCCCCGTAGCACTTTGATTCCAGTTTACCTTGCTTTTTTGGTGTTTATGCGTTAAAATAACTGATAGATCCTTAAAAAGGAGGAAATTTATGGGTAGGCTTTTATTCAACCCCGGCCCCACAGAGGTCAGGGAAGAGGTACTCAAGGCCCAGGTAAGGCCAATGATTTCTCACAGAGGTAAAGATTTTCAAACCCTTTACGAGTCTGTAATTGAAAAACTGAAGAAAGCTCTTAATACAAATAATCATGTAATTGTTTTCACTTCATCTGCAACTGGTGTAATGGAAGGTACCATAAGAAACTGTGTGAGGGAAAGAGCACTGGGAACTATTTGTGGTGCATTTTCGGAGAGATGGTTTAAGCTGGTTGGAGAATGCGATAAGGAGGCTGATGCAATTGTTGTAGAGTGGGGGCAGGCTATTAAACCTGAAATGATTGAAGAAAAGCTAAAGACAGGTAAATATGACACAGTGCTTCTCACTTATAATGAGACTTCAACTGGGGTTTTAAATCCTCTTCCTGAAATTGCAGAAGTTATGAAAAAATATCCTGATGTTATCTTTGCAGTTGATGCAGTAAGTGCCATGATGGGTGCACCTCTAAAAATTGAAGAGTGGGGAATTGATATAGTCTTCGCAAGCGTGCAAAAGTGCTTCGCACTTCCTCCTGGACTTACAGTAACGGTTATAAGTGAAAAAGCTCTTGAGAGAGCGAAAACAATGAAGGGTAGAGGACACTACTTTGATTTTGTTGCTTATGTAAAGAAATATCAAGAGTCAAAGGAAACACCTGCAACGCCAGCAGTATCGCTACTTTACGCAATGGATTTTCAGCTGGATCGCATTCTTGCTGAGGGAATGGAAAATAGGGTGAAAAGACATCAGGAAATGGCTAGGATATCGCAGGAATGGGCAAACGCTCGTGGCTTTGGCATGTTCCCCGAAAAAGGATACTGGTCTCCAACAGTTTCAGTAATAAATAATCCAAAAGGATTTTCTATTAGTGATCTTAACAAGCAGCTTGAGGCAAAAGGCTATAGAATTGCTAATGGTTACGGTAAGCTTAAAGATGTTACCTTTAGAATAGGCCATATGGGTGACCTTACTCCGGAGGAAACCAAGGGACTTCTTGCAGCAATTGATGAAATTTGGGGCCTCAAATAAGGAGCTTAATATGAAAGTGGTAATATGTGATAAGATGGAAAAAAGTGCTATTGAAGAGATGAAGAAACTCCCGGTGGATGTAGTGGATCTAAGTTCTCTTCCAAAAGAAGAGCTCCCTGCTCATCTTACTGATGCGGATATTGTAATAGTTAGAAGTGCGACTAAGGTTAAGGGTCCTGTTCTTGAAGCCCTAAAAAACTGTAAGTTAATTCTAAGAGGCGGCGTGGGGCTTGACAACATAGACGTTGAAGGTGCTAAGGCTAAAGGTATAAAGGTGGACAATACTCCAGAGGCAGCATCTGCTTCTGTTGCGGAACTTGCCCTTGGTATGATGTTTGCGCTGGCGAGACATATTGTAAGAGGTACCGTTGGGATCAAGAACGGCTTGTGGGAGAAAAAAGAACTTGAAGGCTGGGAACTTGGGGGTAAGACTCTCGGTATCATTGGGTATGGAAGAATTGGTCACGAGCTTGCGAAGCGAGCTAAATGTCTTGGCATGAATGTTATTGCTTACAGAAGGCACGAATTTCAAGACGAATATGCGAAAAGGGTCTCTCTGGATGAACTTTATGCTCAATCTGACTTTATTTCTATTCACCTTCCTCTGACTTCAGAAACGAGAAACCTCATAAATGCAGATGCTTTTGCGAAGATGAAAGACGGTGTATTTATAGTAAATGTAGCAAGAGGTGGAGTTGTGGATGAGAAAGCCCTTCTTGAAGCTCTTAAATCTGGCAAAGTGAGAGGTGCTGCGCTAGATGTTTTCGAAGTTGAACCTCCTGAAGACCCATTACACAACGAACTGATTCAACACCCCAATGTGATATGTACCCCTCATATTGGTGCTAGTACTTTCGAGGGGCAGGCCAGGGTTGGAATGGCTCTTGTTCAGAAAGTTAAGGATTATCTGGAAGGAAAGATCTGATAACAAGGTGGTATCACACCCAGGGGGGTGCGGTCTTCAGGACCGCACCCAATTTTTTCTAGCACAGCCTTCGTGTTTATGGGTTGACTTTCACTTCAATAGAAGTTAAAATAATTATACGCTTAAGGAGGTTTGTATGGGGTTAAAAAAAGACAAGCCGGTTGAAGTCGTGAAGAAAGATAAAATGCTGGATGAAAAGATACATGACCCATACATGGTAAAAGGAATGTACTCAGATCCAACGATATGTCCCACTTGCGGCCTTGTTTTCCATAACAAGACATGGAAAAAAGATCCTAAACTTCTTGAGAAGGTGAAGAAGGAAAAGGACGTTGAATATAAGGATTGTCCTGCTTGCAGGAAAATTAAGGACAATTACCCTCTCGGCTTGTTGATTATACAGGGTGAGGTACTGAATAACCCTGAAAAAGTTAGAGAGGTTATGAGTTTAGTAAAGCACGAGGAAGAAAAAGAACAGGTTAGCAACCCTCTGGCAAGGGTTATGAAAATAGAAAACTTGGAAGATAGAATTGAGATAAGTACAACAACTGAGGGGCTTGCCACAAGACTTGGTAAAGCCCTGAATAAAGCGCATCAGGGTAACTTAGAGTTTATTTTTTCGGATAATGATAAATTTTTGAGAGTTATCTGGAAGAAAGATTGATATTTTTAAAAGGATAGTTCTGTGAACCGAAGTATCTACGATGTAATAATCATTGGAAGTGGACCTGCTGGAATTTTTGCTGCCCTCGAACTGGCGCCAAGAGGTTTAAATGTGTTAATCCTTGAGAAGGGAAAGGATCTGGAGCAAAGGAAATGTCCTGCTCTTGAAAAACAAATTCCATGTGTTAGATGTAAGGAATGTTCTATCACTTCAGGTTTTGGTGGGGCAGGTGCCTTTTCCGATGGTAAGGTTACCCTCTCACCAGAGGTTGGTGGAAATTTGAAGGATTTTTTAAGTGAAGAAGAACTCAATAGGCTCTTCAGTCATGTAGAAAGGGTCCTAAAAGACTTTGGCGCACCAAACAGAGTCTTTGGTACAGAGGTCGAAAAAATCGATAAGCTTGTGTATGAAGCCCAGAAGTATGGACTACAGGTTGTAAGGTCGCGGGTTTTACACATGGGTACCGACAAAGGGTATCAAGTTTTGAAAAATTTGAGGGACGCTTTGAGGGAGAAAGGCGTTGAGATTAAGAATGGGGAACCAGTCAATGATCTGATTATAGAGAATGGAAAAATAAAAGGTGTTAAAACGGAAAAAGATACTTACAAATCTCGTTTTGTCATAATGGCACCTGGTCGTTCAGGTGCCGAGTGGGCATTTAATATGTGTAACAAGTATGGAATGGTTACTGAGACAAACCCCGTTGATATTGGTGTCAGGCTGGAGGTACCGGCTGAAATTTTAAAAAATCTCACTGACATTCTTTATGAACCCAAAATTGTTTACTATTCAAAAAGTTTTGACGATAAAGTAAGGACTTTTTGTGTTAACCCGTATGGAGTTGTTGTTCCAGAGATGACAGAGGAAGTGGTCACTGTCAATGGACATAGTTTTACATATTCAGCATCGGATAATACGAATCTGGCAATTCTTGTTTCTACAAAGTTTACTGAACCATTTAAGGATCCCGTAAGTTACGGTAAATCCATAGCGAGACTTGCTAACTTATTAACAGGTAGCGTGATCATTCAAAGGTATAGAGATTTAAAGCTGGGTAGGAGATCGACAGAAGAACGGATAAGAAGAAGTCTTGTTAGACCTACTTATAAAGGTGCTGTCCCAGGGGATTTGAGTTTCGCTTTACCCTATCGCTATTTATCAAGTATAATGGAGATGCTTGATCAACTTGATAAATTGGCACCAGGGATAGCTGATGATGGGAATTTGATTTACGGGGTAGAGGTTAAGTTTTATTCTTCTAAAATTAAAGTTACAAGGGAATTTGAAGTGGAGACAATTCAGAACCTTTTTGCCGTTGGCGATGGTGCTGGAATAACGAGAGGACTCTCTCAGGCAATAATTTCTGGTATCCTGGCTGCACAGGCAATCATAAAAAGGAATTAGAAATGGTTTCGCAGCCTTTCTGGCAAAGGGTAAGATCCTCGCTTAAAAAGGAATATGTAAGACAAGACCTAATTGCAGGTCTTATAGTCCTTGGACCGGTAGTGTTGACACTGTACATTGTTTTCACAGTAATTTCTATATTTGGTAACTTTTTTGCGCAACTTCTGATTCTTCTGCCGTTTATCACGCAGATTCCGAGTATCGTTAAAACCCTCATAGGGGCCATTGTTGGCTTGGTTGTAGTTTATTTAACCGGTCTTTCGGTAAGACTTTTCTTTGGTCTCGAACTTGAAAA
Organism: Caldifarciminota bacterium; assembly: GCA_039803305.1. Classification (GTDB taxonomy): domain Bacteria; phylum Hydrothermota; class Hydrothermia; order UBA1063; family UBA1063; genus UBA1063. Next base: position 35,407 of record JBDRYG010000006.1, on the reverse strand, counting down.
CTTCTTTACCAAAGTGATGAATAGGATACCAGTGGTTAAAACTATCTACAACGCAATTAGAGATCTCGTCAGGTTTGTCTCCCCAACTTCTGAGAAGAAATTTAGCAGTAGCAAAATAGTTGTTTTTAGAAGCGGAAAGTCAGGCACATATCTTTTAGGCTTTGTAACATCTGATAAACCTATTGAAAGTAACGGTAAGAAGTTTTATACCATTTTTATGCCGACTACTCCTAACCCTACGACGGGGTTTTTCTTTTTGGTAGAAGAGGAAGATTTGAGTTTTGTGGATATAGATTATGAGGAAGCCTTAAAATTAATTATGACGGCAGGTATTATTATGCCTGAAGGAGGTGAAAGTTTAAAAGATGGGCTTGCGAGGTTACTTAAAAAAATTAACGAAAAGAGTTCTGGGCAAATCCCTTGATGCTCAGGAAATTGTGACTTTTTTTGAGAAGATAAAAGAAGAGAGAGTACTTTCAGAATCGGTAACGGACTTAATCCTAAGAATCCTTGAGTTGAGCGATAGACAGGTTGAAGAAATCATGGTTCCAAGGATTGACATGGTCGTAATCCCGAGCGAAGCTACTTTAGAAGAGGCGGTAAAAATCTATAGGAAGAGAGGTTTTTCAAAGCTTCCGGTGATCAAGGAAAGGACTGATAATGTAATAGGTATATTGTATATAAAAGAACTGCTTAAGCATCTCCACGAACTTAAGGAATTAAAGGCGCAGGATCTGGCTAAACCCGCCCACTACATACCTTATTCTAAAAAGGTTCTTGATACACTCAGGGAAATGCAGAAAAAGCGAATATCCATTGCTATTGTAGTTGATGAGTTTGGCTCAGTTGCAGGACTGGTCACTATGGAGGATATTCTTGAGGAAATAGTCGGTGAGATTTATGAAGAGTTTGATAAAGAAGAGGTTTTAATAAGACAAGTAGACGAAAATACATTTATAGTAAGCGCAAAAATTGATCTGTATGAAGCTTCCGAGAAGCTTGGTGTAGAGCTGGAAAGCGAGGAGGTAAATACCCTTGGGGGGTATATTATCGAAAACTTAGAAAGGGTACCAGCTGTGGGTGAGAAATTTGTTATAGGACCGATTGAAGTAGAAATTATTGATGCTACTCAGCAAAGAATTAAAGAGGTAAAGGTAAGAATTTTGAAAGAGGAAGAGTAGGGGGTTTTATGCAAAGATTCAGGGTAATTGTAATTGTCCGTATGAGAGAGGATTTACCAGAACCCCAGGGCATAGCCCTTGAAAAGGTTCTTAAACGTATAGGTTATCAAGGTTTTTCTAATATAAGGGTAGGCAAAGTTATTGAGATGGAGGTGGAAGGAGAAGATATTCACCAGGTGAGGAACAATGTGGAGGAGATTTCAAGGAAAATTTTTTCAAATCCAGTGATTGAAGATTTTGAAATAGAGGTTAGGGAAGTATGAAAGCAGGTGTAGTGGTTTTTCCAGGAACTAATTGCGAATCGGAAACATTTTATGTGTTGAAGGAACTTGTAGGCTTTGATACTTATTATGTATGGCATGAAGAGAAGAATATTTCGAGGTTTTCTCTTATTGTATTACCCGGTGGATTTTCTTATGGTGATTATCTTAGATCAGGGGCGATGGCGAAAGTTTCACCAGTGGTAGAAGAGCTTCATGAATATGTTGAAAAGGAGAAAGGGTTTGTGGTTGGTATTTGTAATGGCTTTCAAATTCTCACAGAAGCCGGGCTTCTCCAAGGTGGTCTTATCAGAAATGTAAATCTGAAATTTATTTGCCGTTTTGTAGATGTTGAAGTGGTGAACAATGAGCTCCCAATTACTCGAAAATTCCGGAAGGGAGAGATTTTAAGCATACCTATTGCCCATATGGACGGTAGGTATGTGGCACATAAGGAAGATCTGGATTTTATTCTTACAAATAATCTAGTTTTTTTAAAGTATTACGGGGCAAATCCCAATGGTTCTATGGAGAATATTGCTGGAGTGACTAACTATAAGCGTAATGTTTTTGGTATGATGCCTCATCCTGAGAGAAATAGTGAGGCTATTCAAGGAACTGGAGTAGGAATTGGGTTTTTCTTATCCCTGAAGGAGTCGTTAAGACATGGATAAGGAAATAATCAAAAGGCATGGTTTTACCGATGAAGAATACTTAAAGATCAAGGAGATTTTAGGAAGGGAGCCAAATTTACTAGAACTAGGTATATTTTCCACACAATGGTCTGAGCACTGCAGTTACAAGTCCTCCAAGCATCTTTTAAAGAGATTGCCAAGTCAAGGAAAATTTGTACTTCAAGGACCAGGTGAAAATGCTGGTGTAGTTGAGTTAAAAAACGGATATATTCTTGCTCTCAAGGTAGAAAGTCATAATCATCCATCGGCTGTAGAACCTTTTCATGGCGCTGCTACAGGTGTTGGGGGAATAGTTCGTGATATTCTTTCAATGGGAGTCCGCCCGATTGCCCTTATGGATTCCTTGCGGTTCGGAGAGCTTGATAATGACCATGTTAAGCACCTGTTTGAAGGTGTAGTTGGTGGTATTTCATTTTATGGAAATTGTATTGGTGTTCCTTGTGTTGCTGGTGAGGTTTACTTTGAAGGTCCTTATGCTGAGAATTGCCTTGTTAATGCATGCTGTGTCGGAATAGGTAAAAAGGGAGATTTAAAAAAGGGTATCGCAAAGGGTCCAGGGAATTTATTACTACTTGTTGGTTCTAAAACTGGAAGAGAAGGGATTCATGGGGCTACTTTTGCTTCGGATACCCTTGAGGGTTCTAAAGAAGAAAAACGTCCAAGCGTCCAGATTGGTGATCCATTCTACGAGAAGCTTTTGATCGAGGCAATTCTTGAGGTGAAGGATTTTGAGGAACTTATCGGAATGCAGGATCTTGGGGCAGGTGGCCTTTCAACAACGCCAGGTGAAATGGCGGAAAGGGGTGGAGTAGGAGTTGAGATTTATGTGGATAAGATACCTGTGAAATCAAAAGAGATGACACCTTACGAAATCTTTCTTTCTGAAACCCAGGAAAGGTTTTTACTTTGTATAAAAAAAGGGAGTGAAGATAAATTTATCCAAGTTTTTAAAAAGTGGGGACTTGAAGCTGCTGTTATTGGGAAAGTGATCCAGGAAAGAGTTTTCCGAATTAAGAAGGGGGAAGAAATTCTCGCTGAAATTCCTATAGATGGTCTTGTGAAAGGTGTTCCACCAAGAGCTATGAAGTCGCATATTCCCGAATATATCGAGAAGCTAAAGAGTGTTCAAATGCCATCTAATAAAGTGTATGATCTTGAAGAACGATTTATTCGTATTCTTTCTTCGCCCAACATTGCTTCCAAGCGATGGGTTTTTGAGCAGTATGATCACACGGTAAGGGGAGACACAGTTGTTGTTCCAGGTAAGGCTGATGCTGCTGTTTTGCGCATAAAAGGACAAAACTTTGGCATTGCATTAACTATAGACGGAAATGGGAGATATTGCTATCTTGACCCCTTTGAGGGTGCTAAAATTGCCGTAGCCGAAGCATCAAGAAACCTTACAGCAGTTGGTGCAGAACCTGTCGCTCTCACTGATGGGTTGAATTTTGGAAACCCTGAAGTTCCGGAAGTATACTGGACCTTTGAAAAGGTTATTAATGGTATCTCTGAGGCTTGTAAGGTTTTGGAAATCCCAGTGATTTCTGGTAATGTGAGTTTTTATAATGAGACAGAAAAACTTAGAATATATCCGACTCCTATAATCGGCATGGTAGGTATCATAGAACCTATCGACTCCAGAATGGATATGAGCGTTAAAAAGGCTGATGATATAATATGCGTTGTAGGAAAACCATATGGAAATGTTGGAGGAAGTGAGTACCTGAAGGTCTTCTATAACCTGATTGGTGGTGAGCTGGATACAGTGGACCTAAAATTCGAAAAAAATCTTCAGGATGTTGTAAGAGAGCTTATTAAATTGAGAGTCTTGAGGAGTGTACATGATGTTTCGGAGGGGGGACTTCTCACTGCTATTTTAGAGATTTTTGCCTATGTCGAGGGCTTGGGTGCTGTGTTAGACTTTAATTTTCTTAATGAAGAAATCCTCTTCGGGGAATGGCAATCAAGGTTTGTAATAACATACTCTATGGCAGAAAGAGAAAGGGTTCATGACTATTTAAAAAGAAGAGATGTCCCATTTTCTGAAATTGGTCAAGTTGTTAAAGGGGAGAGGTTTGTAGTACGCGGGGAAGGTAAAACTTTCGACATGGACTTAAGAAAATTAAAAGAAGTCTACTTTAATTCAATAGAGGAGATCATGGCACAATGAAGAGGGAGTACTGCGGGGTTGTCGGTATTTACAGTAAAAAGAAGGAGAGTGTAGCGGACCTTTTGTATCTTTCGCTTTTTTCACTTCAGCATCGGGGTCAGGAAGCCGCAGGTGCAGTGGTTTTCGGGGAAAAAGGTATGGTTTTTCATAAGGATTTTGGCCTCGTAAAAGAGGTTTTTAAAAGGGATATTCTATCTTCTCTCACCGGGTATGTAGGAATTGGTCATAATAGGTATTCAACTGTGGGGGATTCCAGAAATTACAATAACATTCAACCTCTCATTGTATCTCACGAGGGTGGATTTACAGCTGTAGCACACAACGGGACTCTGACTAATTATAAAGAATTGAGGTTCGAACTGGAGAAAAAGGGACTTGTTTTTCATTCAACAACGGATTCTGAGATATTACTATATCTTTTTATTACAAATCCAGCAAGCTCGTTTTCAGAAAAAGTGAAATACATTTATGAGCGAGTGAAGGGTGCATATTCTGCTCTTTTCCTCGTGAATGATACTATTGTATTTTTTAGGGATCCATGGGGATTTCGTCCTCTTGTATATGGAGAAAACAGGGATTTCTTTGTCGTGGCATCTGAGACAGCTGCGTTGAAACAGGCTGGTATTAGTGAATGGAAGGAGGTTAATCCTGGTGAGGTTGGAATTTTTAAAGATGGTGATCTGGAGTTGATAAAAGTATCTGAATTTTCAAAGCGAGAACAGTGTGTATTTGAACTAATATATTTTTCCAGACCTGATTCAAATACATTTGGGTTTAATGTATATAAATTTCGGAAGGAGTGTGGGAGGGCATTAGCGCAGCAAGAAGAATTTGATGTGGATATTGTGGTTCCCGTCCCTGATTCTGGAGTGCCTGCAAGCATCGGTTATTCCGATTACTCAGGAAGACCACTGGAGTTCGGACTGATGAGAAGTCATTTCTCTGGCAGGAGTTTTATAGAACCAAGAGACCGTGAAAAAAAGGTTAGGATGAAACTTATCCCTGTTAGAGAAGTTATAGAGGGAAAAAGAATTGCGTTAATAGATGACTCTCTGGTTAGGGGTACTACCTCAAAAGAAATTGTAAGGCTTCTTAGAGATAACGGTGCGAAGGAGGTACATCTGCGATTTGCTTCACCACCAATTGTGGCTCCTTGCTTTTTTGGAATTGATATCCCAACTAAAGAAGAGCTTCTTGCTTCCTCTTTAACCCTGGATGAGTTATCACAATTTCTTGGGGCAGATTCCGTCAGATACCTTCCACTAAAAACTTTGAAAAGTATATTGGGAGAAAGTAGCCAAAACTTCTGTTTCTCTTGTTTCAGCGCCGATTATAATCCAGAGTGCGTTACAGATGAAGTGTTGCAAAAATTTAGAGGGTATCATCCCAAAATTCTCGATGAAGTTGGTTAATCTTAATAATAGTTAGAGCTTATAGATTTTGACATTAACTGCAGTGACATGTTTTTTAAGCCTACCCGGCTTAATAGGTAATTTGGTATCATTATGCTTGATGCATTTAGCTCAAAAGAATTTCATTTTTCCACAGAAACATCCTGCAGTTTGACTCTTCAGCTTTTATAGATTATATTAATATTACATCTTTAAGCGGGAGTAGTTCAGTGGTAGAACATCACCTTGCCAAGGTGAGGGTCGCGGGTTCGAGTCCCGTCTCCCGCTCCAGATTAGAATTTTAATATTTAAGGCTTAATTCTTCTTATCCAATTTTGATTTTGTTTCTCTCGAGGTTCTGCTAAATAATTTAAAAATGCAGATAGCTCTTGTTGGGGCTGGGTATTGGGGAAAGAATATCTTAAGGAATCTCAAAGAACTTGGTTTTCTTTGGAAAGTATACGAATCTCTACCCCAGAGAGTTGAAGAACTTAAAGTCCAGTATCCTGATGTATATTTTGCAACATCCATCAGAGAAATTTTGGATGATCCGGAAATCAAGGGAGTCTGTATAGCAACTCCCGCTGTAACTCATTATAGTCTTGTTAAAGATTTCTTGCTGGCTGGTAAAGATGTATTTGTGGAGAAACCACTTGCTCTAAATACACGTGAAGCTGAGGAACTCGTAAATCTTGCTGAAAAGCAGAATAGAATTTTGATGGTGGGACATATATTAAGATATCACCCTGCTGTAATTAAGTTAAAATCACTTATCGATGACGGTGAATTAGGTGAAATATATTACATCTATTCGAATAGGCTAAATATTGGGAAACTCAGAACAGAAGAGAATATTCTCTGGAGTTTTGCTCCTCATGATATCTCAGTAATTCTTTATATTGTGGGTCAGGAGCCTGTTGAAATCACAGCCTATGGAGGTGCCTATATACAGAGAGAGATTTTCGATGTGACACTTACCCATCTTGTTTTTCAAAATAATATTAAGGCACATATTTTTGTGAGCTGGCTTCATCCTTTTAAAGAACAAAAACTGGTAGTTGTGGGGTCTAAAAATATGGCGGTGTTTGACGACATGGCTGAGGAAAAGCTTACACTTTATCCCCACAAAATTAGGTGGGTAAACGGAATAATACCTGTAGCAGAGAAAGCAGAGAGAGTAGTTATAGATGTTGAGAAAAAGGAACCGTTGGAAGAGGAATTAAAACACTTTGTTGAGTGTATTAAAGAAAGAAAAACTCCTTTTACTGATGGGAGAGAAGGACTGAGTGTTTTAAAAGTTCTTGAAAAAGCTCAAGAATCTTTAAATAGGAGGAGTCAGAATGGCAGATGAAAAGAAGTACTTTGTTCACCCTTCCAGCTACATAGATGAGAATGTTGAAATAGGTGAAGGTACAAAAATATGGCATTTCTGTCACATCTTAAAGAACACGAGGATCGGCAAAAATTGTGTTCTTGGTCAAAATGTAATGGCAGGACCTAATGTGGTTATTGGGAATAGAGTTAAAATTCAAAACAATGTAAGCGTTTACGAGGGTGTTGAGCTTGAAGATGATGTTTTTTGTGGTCCTTCTATGGTCTTTACAAATGTAATAAATCCACGCTCTTTCATTGAAAGAAAACACGAATTTAAGAAGACCTTAGTTAAAAAGGGTGCCACTATCGGTGCAAATGCTACTGTGGTATGTGGTGTAACAATAGGTGAGTATGCTCTTGTAGGAGCAGGAGCTGTGGTTACAAAGGATGTCCCCCCGTACGCTTTAGTTGTAGGTGTTCCTGCAAAACAGGTAGGGTGGGTATGTAAATGTGGGACTACTTTAAAGGACAAGAAGGGTGAGAAGTATATGTGTTCATATTGTGGGAGCGAGTATATTGAAAATAATGGAAGATTGATTCCCATTGTTGAGAAAATTTGAACGGTTATGGCAAGTGTAGTAAAATTTAATAAATGGAGGTAGAGGAATGAAAAGATTAATAGCTCTTATAATTTTAATTGGCTTTTCTGCGGCGCAACAGAGTCAACCCCAACAAGAACCTGTTGATTCCGCGAAAATTTGGTTTTCCATTGGTTTAGACTACTCTAAAAAGAACATGTTTGAAGACGCTATCAGGAATTTCAAACGTTCACTTAAATACAACTCTTGCTTTATACCTGCACATCTTGAACTTGCAAAAGCTTATGTTGGTCTTGCTACTACATATATGCAGAGAGGTTCAAATGATACTGCCAATATATATCTCGATTCCGCGGAAGTTGTTTATTCAAAAGTCAGTCAAATTGATTCAACCGATTCAAGAGGGTGGCAGGGGCTTGGTTTCATTTATAGCGTAGTTAAGAAGGATTATAATAAGGCACTTGAGTATTACAAGAAAGCCGTTTCTATAGATCCTCAGAATGGTGATGCCCTTTACGGGTTAGCAAAAACCTATCAAATTATAGGGGAAAAAACCAAAGCAGATAGTGTATATAAAACAGCTATTCAAAGGAATCCGAAAAGTGTTGGTTTGAATTATTCCTACGGCCTCTTCCTTGTAGAGTTAAACAGGTTTGAGGAAGCTATTCCATACCTGGAAAAGGCTTATGAATTAGGTATTGAAGATAAAGATAAGGAGAAGGAAGTCCTTTTAGCTCTTGTTAAGTCTTCTCTTGAGGTTGGTAAGACGAAGAAAGATCTTAACAATAAAGCAATTAACTATGTCAATGTTTTAATTGAAAAGGATTCATCTAACTATACATATTATATAAACAGGGGAGATGCTTTCGCGTCCCTTGGAAGGACTGCCCAAGCTTTAAAGGATTATGATAAGGCTATAGAATTGTCTGGTGGGAATGCTGTTACTTATCTAAAGAAAGCCATGTATTTGACTTACGATTTAAAGAGATATAATGAAGCTATCCCAGTCATCCAGAAACTACTTCAGGTTGAAGGTTTGACCGATTACTATAGGGCTTTAGGATACTTCCTTCTGGGAGATTCCTATCTTGGCATAGGGAATGCTACCTATCAAACAGCAAAAGCGAATAACAACAGGAAAGGTGCAGGTGATGCTGCTGAATATTACGAGCGTGCCAAAGATGCATATTCTCAGGCTCTGAAATATGCTGATGCTTCACTAAAAGACCAAATTTCAAGGAGATACGAAACGGCAGAGAAGAATAGGTCTAAGGCATTTGGGGTATGGAAGGGAATTGAGCCCTGGTGAGGTTTTACTCTTAAATTTTGATTTTACGCCACTTAATGTTTTAAGTACCCGTAAGGCAATAAGATTGATAATTCTAAAAAAAGCTGAGCCTGTTTACTATGTAGATGGTCAATACTGGCGTGCAGAAAGTATTTCAGTAAGACTCCCCAGTGTGCTCAGGTTGAGATATCACATCCCTTTAAGATACAGGGAGATTCCTTTAACGAAAAAGAATGTTTTGAGAAGGGATGGATATACCTGTCAATATTGTGGATCCAAAGAGGGACCAATGACAATTGATCATGTAACTCCGAGAAGATACGGAGGAAAAGATACCTGGGAAAATCTTGTTTGCGCTTGTTTTAAGTGTAATAATAGAAAAGGTGATAATCTACCTGAACAAGTTGGAATGAGGTTACTGAAGAAACCTAAAAAGCCAACATATCTTGCGTTGCTTTTTACATCTATTAAAGTTCCTGACGAGAGATGGCGGGAATTCCTTTTTGAGTTGTGAGAATACTCGATTTAATCTTTTTAATCGTTTCTTCTTTTGTTTCGGATTATAGGTTCAGTGTAAAATCTGTTTTTTTGACATCCGATATTGTGGATTCGATTTTTCAGACTTTAGAGATTTCATCGGAAGAACATTCTGATAGCATATTAGCTAAGAAGCTGGCTGATAAAATTTTCGATTTTTTCGAAAGTAAAGGGATAATTGACCCTGAGATTTTAATTTCCTTCGGGGTTAGCGGTGAAGGTAAGATAGTAAGTATAGAAGTGTTGAATGAAAGGGTTACTCACATAAACGATGTTAGGTTAAAAAGGGGTGATACTGAACTTAAAAGTAATTTCTTTAAGCGCCACCTTTTGCAAAATGACATTTTTCTCAAATTCAGATTCGAGGAAGGCATGAAATTTTTAAAAGACTTGGGGCTTTTCCCTTATGCTGGATATAGTTTCGAGAAGAGCCCCTTTGGTTATGACCTGGTGTTGAAATATAATAATTTCTCTGCTTTTCCTGTATTTTTCGTGAATTACTCAAATCAGCTTACAAACCTGTTTTTTTTCTATGATGGGCTTACTATTTCAACTATTCCTTTGAAGTATAGGATAGGGTTTAATTTAGCTGGAAGGACCATAACGAACGCACAACTTCAAATAAAGTTTCCACTGTCTCTCTCACTAAAATTTTTCGGTACATTGGCAATTATACATGATTCAATTACATTAGAAAAACTATCCTTCGGAAGAAAATGGGAAGATTTTACTTTTTCCTCCGGTTTTTCTCTAATGAGTTTAAATTTTGAATCGCTTTCTTTTTCCTTTATCTTGGATAAAAAAAGTCTTGATGCCGGTGTCTTAGCCCGTCTTGGTCTTAATAGTACTAATTTATTTGTTGCTTCTACAGCTTGTTTTTTCTCTGACCCGGGGATCGGCTACAGTTTTGTATATTCACACAAAGACGTTGTTATACCATCATATTCTGGTGTTAATCGAATTAAAGGTAATAATATTTTTGTGGAGGCATTCGCAGACTACAAGAGTTTTGTTCTATCCCGGGTGTTTGGAGAATGCGGAGCATGGGGCTTTGGATTTAAAAGAGCTTTCCAAAATAGAAGGTTTTTCGTTGTGGTCTCGAAAAAGGATAAACTTCCGCTACTTGATGGTGCAATGATTACAATATTTGTTTTTGAAAGAGTTCCTCTCCTTGATTTTATGCCTGATTTCAATTAAAATTTTCAACTATCACGGGAGGTTCATATGAACTATTTTTATTTATACTGGTTTGCGCCCTTTGGTTCTATCCTGGCTTTAATATTTGCTTTTTACCTTATTAAGTCTGTCTTGAGAGAAGATGAAGGGACGCCTGTTATGAGAGAAATTGCCGGTGCAGTCAGGGAAGGTGCTACTGCGTATCTCAAACGTCAATACTCTGTGGTTGCCCTATTTTTTGCTGTGGCGTTTATTATTCTTTTTGTTTTAGCTATTAGGGGCCTCCAGCCAATCTTTGTCCCCTTTGCCTTTTTGACCGGTGGCTTCTTTTCCGGTCTATCTGGTTTCATTGGTATGAGCGTTGCTACAAGGGCTAGCTCCAGGACAGCAAATGCCGCTAAAAGATCATTGAATGATGCTCTTCGCGTAGCTTTCAAGGCAGGTGCTGTAATGGGTATGGTTGTTGTTGGTCTTGCTCTTCTGGATATAAGTATATGGTTTTTATTTTTAAAATGGTATTACGGAAACGTGCAAGGACTTTCAGGAGATGCTCTGTTAAATGCAATGACTTTAACCATGCTGAGTTTCGGAATGGGTGCGTCTTCTCAGGCACTCTTTGCCCGTGTAGGTGGTGGTATTTTTACAAAGGCTGCTGACGTAGGTGCTGATCTCGTGGGGAAAGTGGAAGCAGGTATACCTGAGGATGACCCTAGAAATCCCGCTGTTATTGCTGATAATGTAGGTGACAATGTGGGTGATGTGGCGGGTATGGGTGCTGACCTGTACGAGTCCTATGCTGGCTCAATAATAGCAACCATGTCCCTTGCCGCGGCTGCAAAACTCGGGGTTAGGGGTGTTGTTCTCCCCCTTGTGATTGCCGGATTAGGCGTTCTTTCCTCTGTTATTGGAACCTTTTTAGTAAAGACTAAAGAAGACGCTTCTCAAGCTGCTCTTCTCATGGCATTAAGGAAGGGAGTTTGGAGTTCTGCAATCTTAGTGGTAGTCTTTAGTTTTATTGCTTGTAAATTCATTTTGCCACCTGAGGATTTTGGAGTGTTCTGGGCAGTTATTGCAGGACTTGCCGCAGGTGTTATTATTGGTTATTTTACTGAATATTACACCTCGGATAACTATAAACCCACTGTTTTAGTTGCAAAAGCATCTTTGACTGGTCATGCAACGGTGATGATCGAGGGTATCGCAAACGGAATGTTTTCAACGGTTATTCCGGTTGTTACTGTTGTATTGGCCATTCTTATAAGCTTTTTTGTATCGGGTGGATTTCATGACCCAGCTCTTGGTCTTTATGGGATAGGCCTTTCTGCTGTTGGGATGCTTGCGACTCTTGGTATTACCCTCGCAACAGATGCGTACGGTCCTGTAGCTGATAATGCAGGAGGTAATGCCGAGATGTCACATCTACCAGAGGAGGTAAGAAGAAGAACTGATGCCCTTGATGCGCTTGGGAACACAACGGCAGCTACTGGGAAAGGTTTCGCTATTGGTTCCGCTGCTCTTACTGCTCTGGCTTTGATTGCCGCATACAGAAATGATGTGGTGGAGTGGATGCATAGACTTGGGGTGAATGGCGACGGTAATCTGTTGTCATATATTGAACCCTTACTTACGGATCCTTTGATTATTGCCGGCGTGTTTATAGGTGCAATGATGCCATTTCTGTTCTCTTCTTTAACACTCAAAGCTGTGGGAAGGGCTGCTCAGAGTATAGTAGAAGAAGTGAGAAGACAGTTTAAAGAAATTGAAGGACTTTTAGAGGGCAAGGCAAGACCTGATTACGGAAGGGCAGTTTATTTGTGTACAAAAGCAGCTCAGAAGGAAATGATTGCGCCAGCTATGGTTGCAATAGTTGTTCCACTACTAACAGGTATTTTCCTTGGACCTGGTGGTGTGATAGGACTCCTTGCTGGGGCACTGGCTTCGGGTTTCGTACTTGCATTATTTATGGCAAATTCTGGGGCTTCCTGGGATAATGCAAAGAAGTACATTGAAAAAGGGAATTTTGGAGGAAAGGGAAGTGATGCCCATAAGGCAGGTGTGACAGGAGACACAGTTGGTGATCCTTTCAAAGACACTGCTGGTCCATCTTTAAATATCTTAATTAAACTTATGTCAATGGTTTCTATTGTGTTTGCTGGGTTTGTAGTTAAATATTCATTAGTGAGGTTTTTAATAAAATGACTAATCCAGGTGAAATAAAGTTAGTAAGCGGCACTGGATCAAGATATTTGTTAGAGTCCATATCCAAGCATCTGGGCATTGAGCCCTGTAAGCACAGCGTAAGCAGGTTTAAGGATGGGGAAATTAGAGTGCAACTCGAGGAGAGTGTTCGCGGACACGATGTTTTCATAATCCAGTCAACAGAGCCACCTGCAGATAATTTACTGGAATTACTCTTATTAATTGATGCAGCAAAAAGGGCATCTGCCAAGAGAATTACTGCTGTTATTCCGTATTTCGGCTACGCAAGGCAAGACAGGAAAGACCAACCCCGAGTTCCTATATCTTCGAAGCTCGTTGCTAATTTGATCCAGGTTTCGGGTGCATCTAGAATACTAACATTGGACCTTCATGCCGACCAGATTCAGGGCTTTTTTGATATTCCAGTGGATAATCTGTATGCGACACCTATATTTAAAGAATACTTCGGAGAACTTGACCCAGAGAAGGATGTGGTAGTTGCACCTGATGTTGGTGCTGTGAAGAGGGCAAGAGCTGTAGCCAGGAGGCTTGGGGATGTTCCAATTGCCTTGATAGATAAAAGGAGACCCGAGCCTAACAAAGCAGAGGTTATGAATGTTATAGGAGATGTTAAGGGCAAAAGGTGTTTACTCGTTGACGATATAATTGATACAGGTAATACACTGGTAGAGGCTGCAAGAGCATTGATTGCTAAGGGAGCACTGGAAGTTAAAGCTGTGGCCACTCATGCTCTTTTTTCCGATAATTGTTTAGAGAAGATTATCGCTTCTCCTTTAAGCAATGTGGTGGTCACAAATTCCATACCAAGAGTTTTTCACATAAAAAGTGAAAAAATTTTGGTATTATCTGTAGCTTCTCTTTTTGCTGAAGCTATTAAAAGGATTCATGAGGAACTTTCGGTGAGTTCCCTGTTTATATAAGTTAAAAAGGAGGATCCTATGGAATTAAGTGTTAAACTAAGAGAAAAACTCGGCAAGGAAAATGCTAAAAAGCTTCGAAAGAGTGGTTTAATTCCTGCTGTTATTTACGGCCATGGCGAAGAAAATCTTCATGTTGCTGTTGATGAAAAAGAGTTACACGAAGTCATCAAGGAAACGCACGGTGAAGCAAAAGTTATTAAAATCAAGTTAGAAAAGGGTGATAAAGATACCATAATTAAACATGTAGATAGAGATCCTGTTACAGGTAAAATTATTCACGTGGATTTCCAAGTAATTCACAAAGGTGAAGAGGTGCATGTGGATGTACCTCTTGAAATAACCGGAACAGCTAAGGGTACAAAGCTTGGCGGAATTCTTGAGGTAATCCACTGGCATATTCCGGTCAAGGGTGAAATTACTAATATTCCTCCGCATATTACTATAGATGTAACTGATCTAAACATAAATGATTCTTTGCATGTTAAAGATCTCAAATTAAAAGGAGTTAAGGTGTTATTACCAGAGGAAGAAGCCATTGTAACGGTAATACCGCCTAAGAGAATGGAAGAGGTGAAAGCTGCCGAAGCCCCAGCGGAAGAGAAAATAGAGACCGAAGAGAAGAAAGAAAGCGAATAGCCCAACATTGTGCGGCTTGCATTAGTGGGTTTAGGAAACCCAGGGAAGACTTACAGTAAGACGAGGCATAATATTGGTCATTTATTTATTGATTATTATGCTAAGAGGGCTAAAATAGACCTGTTGCCCGGTAAGGGAGAGTTCCTATACGGTGCTACTGAAGAGCTTCTATTGGCAAAGATCTTGACCTATATGAACTTATCCGGTGTTGCTCTAAAACAATTTGTAGATTACTTTAAAATATCTCCAGATTCTTTATTTGTGTGCCATGATGATCTGGATATGCTTCCTTTTACCGTGAAGGTGAAATTTGACGGGGGATCAGGGGGACACCGGGGCATTGAATCCTGTGTTCTACATCTTAACACAGAAGATTTTTACCGAGTCAAGTTTGGAATTGGTAAGCCCGAAAATATAGACCCAAGGGATTACGTTCTTTCAAATCTTTCTAATGATGAATTGATTAACTTTGAGCAAACCTTTAACATTGCTTATGAAGGTTTTAACATAATGATTAGGGAGGGTATTCAGAAGGGCATAACTTACATTAATACTTTCGGGAAAGGCAGTAATGGATAACTTTGATTTTAGATACTGTTTAGATAGAGGTAAAAAATTATACAGACAGGGAAAATTTTTCGAGGCACGTTCCTATTTAAAAAGGGCATTTTTAATATGGCCCTGGGATCCAGAACTTAAAAAGCTTTTAGGTGAGGTTGAAGTGAAGATCAATATGAAAGAGGAGGGTAATTATGCCGGAAATAAGACCGGGGATGGGATTGAGATTTGAAGGAGAGATTTACCTTGTTATTTCTTACCAACATATTCACATGGGAAGAGGAGGCGCTACAATCAGGACTAAGCTTAAAAATTTGAAAACCGGTCAGGTGAGAGAAGTTAGTTTGAGGGAGTCTGATGATTTTGAAGAGGTTACGCTGGAAAGAAAAAGTGCACATCTTTCTTACATTGAAGGTGAGAACTATCATTTTATGGAGTCAGAAACTTTTGAGGATATAACTTTTACAAAAGATCAGCTCGGTGACGCGGTTTTTTATTTAAAAGAAGGTGACGAAGTAATAATTTTATATGCTGATGGGATTCCTCTCAATATCGAACTTCCAACTTTTGTAATTTTAGAAGTGGTAGAGACTGACCCTGGCCTACGAGGCGACACGGCTTCTGGAGGTTCCAAGCCTGCAAAAACCGAAACGGGGCTCGTGGTTCAGGTCCCTCTTTTTATTAAGATAGGTGATAAGATTAAGGTTGATACAAGAACTGGAGAGTATATAGAGAGGGTTTAATTATGAAAGAGGAGAAGATAAAGAAGTTGCTGGAATTCATGGAGGAACATAATCTCCAGGAGCTGGAGGTTAAGGGTTTATTTTACCATATTAAATTAAAAAAGTGGACTGGACAGGGGGAGAATAACACAACAGTAGTAACTCATGACAATGGGAATAAGTATACAAAATCAACTACCGTGATTGCACAACCCTCTTCAGAAGAGATAAAAGCGGAAGAGAAAGATTACCATAAGATAGTGTCGCCTATGGTCGGGACATTTTACAGAAGCCCGTCGCCGGGGGCAGAACCTTTTGTGAAAGAGGGAGATTTAGTAAAGAAGGGGCAGGTTGTTTGCATAATAGAAGCTATGAAAGTAATGAATGAAATAGAGTCTGATGTCACTGGTAGAATTGTTAAAGTACTTGTTGAGAATGGAAAACCTGTGGAATACAACCAACCTTTGTTTCTTGTAGATACTGAGGATAATTGAACTCAGGTTTTAAAGTCAAATTTGATGTTTTAAGTTCTTACTTGCCTACTGGGATTTTTGCATCCCTTAGCACTGTAAATGTTTATCTTGTGGGAGGACCGGTAAGAGATTTTCTACTAAATAAAGATTTTTTTGATATTGACCTTGTGGTTGAAAGGTGGGATGATAAATTTATTGAAAATCTAATTTTGGCTTTAACCCCCCAAAAAGTTTCCAGAAGTGGATTTTTAACTCTTAAGATAATCCTTAAAAATTTTGAGGTTGATATAGCTCATGCGCGAGAGGAGTTCTACGATTATCCTGGTGCTTTGCCTCGTGTTAATCCAAGCTACGATATTTTGTGTGATTTAAGAAGAAGAGATTTTACAGTTAATTCGATGGCTATTAGGATCTATCCCCAACCCTTCACTCTTATAGACCAATTGGATGGTTATGGGGATTTAAGAAGCAGAATTTTGAGAGTGAATAAACGGGATAGTTTTAAGGACGATCCTACAAGGTCATTTCGGGCGATAAGGTATAAACATCGTTTAAACTTAAAATATTCCTATGAAACCCTTAGGGAATTTGAAAATGCACGATATTTCATAAGGAATGTTTCTTTTGAGAGAATAAGAAGAGAGTTGCAGAAGATTGCGAAAGAGAAAAAAAGGGTTGATATTTTCCTTGAGATAAGCGATTCTGGTATTTTAAGTTCCTGGGACCAAAGGTTTTCTTTCGGAGACAAAACCCTTTTAACAAAACTTGATGAATTTTTGCCATACGAGGAAAGAAATTGGCTTTTCTTTCTCTTACCTTTTGGTATTTTGAATTATTTTGAAGGGAATCCGGACAAGTTTACTTCTGCTGAGAAAAAATCACTTCAGAAAATCCTAAGAAAGAAGCCCGCAGGGGAATTTTCGCCCGGAAGCCTTTACAAAATTTTGAAAGACATGACGCCTGAAGAAGTTAAAGTCTGGGGGCTCTTGAACGATATCGATGAAAGAGTAATAAATGAGTATTTAAAGCAGATATCAAGTACGGTCCCCGTATTAGGGTTAAAAGACATATTGAGGTTTACTAATGATCCTCTCGAGGCACGGTTAGCTTACGAGACTTATGTTTCTATGCTAATTGACGGCAAAGTTCCCCAGGGAAAAGATGAAGAGATAGTTAAGAAAATCCTTAAAAAGATCTTTTAAGTTTTTCTTCAACTTTTAAAATATCTTCAGGTACGTCTACGGGTACAGAATCGTAGTCTACTTCTACAAGTTTTATTCTCATGCCAAACTCAAGAGCCCTGAGCTGTTCTAACTTTTCAATTTTTTCAAGTTTTGAGTTCTTTAGGCTAACAAATCTCGCCAGACTCTCCTTTTTAAATCCATAGATTCCTATGTGAATTTTGTACATAACTCTACCTGTTCTTTCTCTGTCAAAGGGAATCACGCTTCTTGAGAAATAAAGAGCGTAATTTTTATTATCTGCTACTATTTTTACGCGGTTTTCGTCAAAGATTTCTTCTGTATTGCGGGAGGTTTTATAAGGGGTAACAATGTCTGCATCGGTAATCAGGAGCTCAGAGATTACACTGTCTAAAATGTCGCCTCTAATCAATGGTTCATCACCCTGCAGGTTTACAATGAGATCATAACCCATGTCTTTTATTGCATAATAGACTCTGTCAGTCCCAGATTGTAGCTCCGATGGTGTCATGATCGCCGTTCCACCAAATCCTCTAACTACTTCTTGAATTTCTTCTGAATCGGTTGCTACAACTATATCTGTGGCGAGTTTAGATTGGGATGCCCCTTCAAAAACCCACTGGATCATTGGCTTACCCAATATGGGTGCTAAGATTTTTCGAGGAAACCTTGTCGAACCAATCCTAGCCGGGATTGCTATAACGATTTTCATGGTTTAAATGCGGGGCCCGTAAGGGCCCCGCTTATGTATTATATTACTTGCCAAGGAGATATGTCAAAGATTTTTCGAGTCTAATTTGCAGGTAGTTTACGTGTCTTGGTGGATATTGGGTTGCTGGATAACCTGGTGCATTTTCAAAAAGTTCATAGTAATGGGGATAGTTAAAGTGGTTTAATAGGTTATGAACTGCAATTGCGTGGGGTTGCAAGAAGAGTTCGTCTTTTAACCCGCAATCTATGTATATTTTGAGCTTTTTCTGTGAAATGTTTAGGTAGTTTGATGTGATTAGGTTGAATACGTCGTGGTTTAGAAGCCATTCTCTAAAAACTGAGTTTGTATCTCCGGTGAGTTTCAATGGCAACCTTACTCCTGCCCATAATCCTCCGCCTATGTCTTGTAGTGGTATTTCGTAATTAAGTGTATCAAAAGCTGATAAAGGGGCTACTTTTGGACTAAACGCACCCGCCATGGCGAATAACATCGTAGAAAGAGGCCTCGAAGGGCCAAGGTACTGACCGGCATTTCCAGGTATTCTGTACGAGAAATCAGCCCATTCTGATAGAACTGCTTTTATCATGTTTACATTTGTACCCGGTATCGTGTCAAGAAATCTCTCAAAGGCTATTGGTCCCGAATGAGAGGCGCACCCTTTGAAGATATCTGGATGTTTAACTGCAAGTTTCAATGCGCCATATGCGCCCATGGAAAGTCCAACAAGATAGATTTCTGCGGTATCGACTGGGTAATTAGATTTCAGATAATTTACTACATCTGCTATTATATAGTCTTCATACTTTCCAAAGACAGAAAACCCAGAGTATTCACTATTGCTGTAAAAACTGCCACCCAGAGCATTTTTTGCATTGGGCATCAAAGCAATACAGGGTTTAATTTTGTTTGCTGAGATGAGATAATCCAGAATGCCTTTTATGTCTTCGACACTTTGCCAGAATAAGTGGTCGCTTCCAAACCCGTGTAAGAAAATAACCACAGGGTATCGTTTTGTGCTGTCATAATTTGGTGGTAGGTAGACCATGGCCGGTTTTATTCCTATATTTGGATCGGTTGCGCTTATGTTTACAATATTTGTTGAACCGCTATCTATCTCAGGACCTATTATTTCTTCCTTCTGACAAGCCATCATAAGAAAAAGGGCTCCAAATAAAAGGGTGATTCTTTTCATGTTTCCCCTCCTTAAAATTTATACACTATGTTCACCCCAACCCCTTGAACAAACATAGAATACTTACCTGCAAGATAGTTCGACTTGTAACTATAATCTGAGCTGCGATTAACATCTCGAGATGAGGTTAATAGGTATTCGTAGTTGCCATTGATTTCAATATTACCAAAAGTATAACCTATACCAAGGTTAAGGCTATATTTATCCCCCGGGTCCGGGATTAGTACTGTGATAGTATTATCAGGGACGGGTGACTGATCCCAGTATAGTCCTGTCCTCAAGGTGAGACTGTTGTTAAGTTTATACTCTATGCCAGTACTGACTCTATAAGTATTCTTCCATAATAGTTCAAGAGTTTCTTCTTTAATAGTATCTAATGGTATCGTTCCCCCAATCTTTAGGATTGTATTTTCAAACTCAACTTTAATCCTGTCCAAAGTAAACCATCTGGTCCAGTCTACATCAAGGGCAAGATTTATTTTTTCACTGGGTGAGTATGCGACACCCGCACCGATGTTTACCGGGAGGTTAAGACTGGTTTTAAATGTTCCGGATCCGCTGGCAGTCGTGCCGCTAAACATAAACTCTTTTTCCGGTGGCATTTGGGACGCAAGATAATCATTTTTAGGGAAATATAATGCCAAATTGGTCGTTCCGTCAATGTTAACCTTTGAGTATGCCCTCACCGAAGCACCTAATTTAAGGTTATCATTAATGGTAAAAATAACTCCAAGAATACCACTTACTCCCCAGCCTGACCCTTCAACTTCTGTAGCTACTGGGAAGAGCCTGTACTGTAAGGGAAGGCTATATGCAGTTGTATCCATTTCCGCAGGATCAAAGAATTTTATTTTTCTTAGCATTATGGATGTTCTTGAGACGCCAAAGGAAAATCCGGCGTATATTTTTTCCGTAATTTTGTTCGAGTATGTGAAGTGTATATTGTATACGGAAAGGTTGCTCTGCCAATCATATTTTTCAATTTCAGGGATTTTGAAGCTCGTGTCGGTAGTGTTGTAGTAGCCAATTGGAAAGTCGTATAGATCCCATTTTGAACCTAAACCGAAAGGTACAGTAAAGGAAAAGGCTATATTTCCACCGGCTATTTCCATAGGAGTTAGATATGAAAAGGATGGAATTAGAAAGTTTTGGGAAGCAGCATTTACTTTTTCTCTTAGTGAGTAAGGACCATCGTAGCCCAGAATTCCTGTATTAGGCTCATATGAGGCGGATGGACTTACTAACATGCCATTTATCGCTATAAATTGTTGCTGTCCGTATACGCCAGCCGGGTTCCAGAATACGGCAGACCAATCATTTGCGATTGCTCGGAAAGCGCCTCCCAGGGACAGTGCCCTTGCGCCCACGCCAGACAGAGCAAACCCACCAGCGTTAATTGCTCCGATTAGTGTAATTTGTATTAGCACGATTTTTATTGTTTTGGGCATAAAAACCTCCTGTTTAAACGGATCTATTTGCGAGTTTTTTACTTAAATCTATAAGTCTGCAGAAAGCGCAGACTTCATTGCTTGTTGGCTCACCGCAAAGTGAACAAAACTTTAAGTTGTCTTCTCTGGTGAGTTTGCTTGCAAACTTATTATTAAAGGTGATGATACTGTACATCATTTCTTGCTTAAAATTATCGACAATCCCATTTGCCTTTTCAATTACTTCTCTGAATTTCAAGGTTTTGGGATCTGTGAAACAGCCGCCTCCTAGCGAGTAGGGACAGGCTTTGGGGAATGTGGGTAAGTTCTGGGATCTTACGTAATTTTTTATTTCTTCGTTTGACGCGAAAATTAGTGGCCTTATTTTGGTTAATAATTTGGGGTTGCTTGACTTTACTTTAGGTAATATTTTAAAACTCCACTCAAAGTTTTTATAAATGAAATTTTTCATGTAGAAAATAAGAAAATCATCAAGATGATGGCCAGTAGCAAATTTCGTTGCCCCATTATCCCTTGGAATTTTATTCATTAGGTACCTTTTAACCTGTCCACAGATAGAACACACAGGACGCCTTTTGTATTTTGAAATTTGCTGTAAATTAAGGTTAAAGTCTCTTACTTTCGAAATAATACACTCAATGTTGAAATTAACACAAATTTCCTTAACAAAATTTTCTAGCTCATCGGAATAATCAAATCCGAGGTTTAGGTGAAAACCTGTAATTTTTGCTTTTATTGAGCTGTTTTCAACATATTTCTGTAAAATTCGCAGGGTAGTGATGCTATCTTTCCCACCACTTAGACCAACGAAAATTACATCTCCATTCTTGATAAGTCTGTACTTCTCAATGGTTTTGAAAAGTTTTGACTCGAAAGAAAATGTATCGAAATTCATAATTAAAAAATTTTAACGGTAGTGAAATAAAAAACAAATTTGTGAAAACAGATAGGAAGTTTATTGCTTTCGCGGGTTTTTTATAAATACTAGGTATTTTGGGATTTCGGAATTGGACTAAGCGCAGAAAACGGCTATAGACTCAATGGGCTATAGTAGTCTAGGGAGGGTTTTATTATTCATTAGACGAATTAGTGATTTCAGCAATTTTCAAGTTATAAATTTTTTTAAGTGCTTCTACAACTTCGGTGTCAAAAAGCTTTCCCTTTTCTTTTTCAAGATACATAAATACATCTTCCACTTTTAAACGGGGACGGTATGGTCTATGGGCGAGCATCGCCTCTACTACATCAGCTACTGCTAAGATTTTTGCTTCTGGCAAGATTTCGGGTTCTTTAAGACCACGTGGATAGCCTGACCCATCAAGTCTTTCGTGGTGCTGGTAGATAATCTCCGCAATATCTTGTAAATATTCCATGGACTTAAGGGTTTCATACCCCTTTTGTGGATGAATTTTTACAAGTTCAAACTCTATAGGGTTAAGCTTCGCTGGTTTGGTCAGAATTTCAGCAGGTACATATAATTTCCCTATGTCATGTAGCATTCCGGCAAGATAAATTTTATTAGCTTCTTTTACAGAATATCCCATTTCTTGGGCAATTGCTTTTGCGATAAGGGCAACTTTTTTTTGATGACCCGCTGTGTAGGGATCCCTTTCTTCGACTATTTTTGATATCAAACCTATAGCTTCATCATAAGCCTTTTCTATCTTGGATAAGTAATTTTTTGCTTCTTCTTTTGCCTTTATCTCATTTACGGATTCAATAAGATTTGATATGTAAAATCCAATGACATGACAAAACCACTCATCTTCCCTGTTAATAGGATATTCTTCTTTATACTCAACTTTTAGAATGCCCCAAAGAATATCGCGCACAAAAATAGGTGTGTCTATCAATGTTTTGATTTTAGCTGGTATAAGGTATGAATCAATTAGTTCGCTTAATCTTGGATCTTCTAACACATTTTGAACGCTTATCTGGATTCCCTGGTTAAGAGTGTTGAGATATTTGAAGTGTTTACTAAAATTGAAGTCACTTTCGGATATGAATTGTTTATGCTCTCTGTCATATAAGACTTCGCAAGTAAAGACATTCTCATCTTTGCTAGTCCATATCCCGACTCTATCGGCTGTAAGGGCATCAGCACAGCGAAGAAGCAACTCCTTATAAGATCCTGTTAAGTCCTCTAAGTAATATCCTCTATGCTTGAAAAGTTCCATTAGAAGCAATCTCTGACTAAGAGCTTTCTCGCTCTGTAACTTCTCTCTTTCTTGATGCAGTTTTATTTCGGTTATATCTTCAAGGAAACCTTCAATATACAGAAGTTCACCTTTCTGAAATATTCCTCTTGCATTATTCCGTATCCATTTGATATTACCTTTATAAGTCTTCAAGCGAAATTCAAAATTTCTAACAATTTTTTGATTTATTATGTTATAAACCCAGAACTCTCTCTCCATCGGGTTTACGTAAAACTGGGATGCCCTCATACTCATGAGTGTTTCAAAATCTGGGACTTCTAAAATGTTTAGCAATTCTTTATTTGCAAAAATAAATTCTCCGTTAGCTTTGGTCCTGTACATCCCGAGCGGGATGTGGTTTAGAAACTCCGCTTGATAGTCCCATGTGTAAAAGATTTTGCCAATTCTGTCTTTATTTTGTTGTGTGAAACTCAAAATTGCTACTAAGTTACCTGGTTTTGTAAGTAAACTCTTCGGAATAAAAAAGATATATTCCTGTTCGGGAAGTTTTGATATCTCTTGAGAGATACTTATAATGAGTGGATAATGCTCATGTTCTTTTAAAATAGATAAAAGTGTTTTAATATTTAGGGAAGGGCGGTCTAAATCATAAAGTATAAGCGGGGGCAATTTTTCAACTATTTTAAGGAATTCTTCAACATTTCTTACTATTTGGCATTCCGCAATGTATTCCTTAGTTACGACTTTCTCCTGCAAAAAACTTATAATACTTTCATCAAGGCCAATATAAGTAAAGATAATTTCCTCCAAATAACAATTATAAGCGATCTATCCTCCTTGGTCAATAAAAAGAGAGAAGATCGTGCTGAAATTTACTTTAGACCTGCTTATCTATTTTTGATTTCTTAGCACTTTATTGGTTTCTTGTAAAATCCTCTCTGCTGTTTTTCGCCCCACTCCCTTTATCTGCATTAACTCCTCTATTGAAGCGCTTTTTATTTGTTCTAAGTTTTTGTACTTTTCAAAAAGCTCCTTTAATACTGAGCTTTTTACTCCTTTTATTTTCAAACTAGGAGTGCTAAATTTTTTTCGTCTCAGCAGTCTGTGATAGCTCAATGCAAATCTGTGGGCTTCGTCTCTGAGGATCTTCAAAAGGGGAAAAAGCTGGCTTCTCTTCGGTATCATAATCCTTCTTCCATCTTCCAAGTAAAGGTCGTCGAATCTCTTTGCAAATGCCAGTATTGGTATCTGGACATTCATTTCCTCTTTTGCTTTTTTCGCAAAATTAAGTTGGGTCAAACCTCCGTCTATTAAAATTATGTCCGGTAAAGGTGTGTTATCGAGCCTTCTTTTTACGATTTCGTAAATCATGTGGGGGTCGTCAATATTTGCTCCTTTGATCTTGTATTTCCTGTAATTAGACTTTGACAAACTTTTTCTTATAAAACATACAAAGGAGCCAACCCTTTCCTCTCCAAAGAGCTGGGATATGTCACATGCCTCAATTCTCTCCGGAACTTTTTCTAAACCAAGTAGTTCAGATAGTTCAATAAGTCCAGGGTGGACATTTTTGACACCTTTCTTTTTCCCTATTTCCTCTTCAAGTTCCTTTCTTGCGTTTTCATAAGCCATCTCAATAAGCCTTCTGTCATCAATATTTGCGGATAGGAATTTGATATTTAGCGCTGACGAGAGTAATTCTAATTCTTCATACGGTTTTTCCACTATTACTTTACCTGGCGGATTAGGACTTGAAGAGTAATATTGGGACAGGAATTGAATGAGTATTTCTTTCTCCGTATCTTCTGTTCTAATATCCAAAAAATAGCTTTCTGTATCAACGAGGATTCCGTTTCTTATTTTTAACAAGTAAGCGATTGCACTTTTCCCGATTCTGTATGTTACGCAAACATCTTTGTCCTCGCTTTCGAGTCTATGGACGGCCTGAGAGCGAGTTAGTTTTTTGATGGCAAGTAGCTCATCACGGAAGATTGTTGCCTTTTCAAACTCTAAATTTTGAACTGCTTCGTTCATCTTTTTTAGAAGAAACTTTTCAACTTCTTCGGTCTTCCCTCGCAGAAACATTACCACGTTCTCAACTATTGCTCTGTAGTCTTGCTCGGATATTTTACCTTTTATACACGGTGCGATGCATTTGCCGATCTGATAGTCTATACACGGTGATATCTTTCTTTTAAGTGGCAACCTGTATTTACAACTTCTTATTGGGAAAATTTTTCTTATGGCTCTTATTGTTTTCCTAACCGCTTGAGCATTAACATACGGTCCAAATATGGTAATGTTCGGCTCTTTTAAATTCCTAGTGAGTGCTATAGCAGGGTAAGGTTCGTTTGTAATCTTTATATATGGGTATTTTTTGTCATCTTTCAATCTTATGTTGTATTTTGGTTTATGGATTTTAATGAGGTTGGCTTCAAGGAGCAAGGCTTCTTCCTCACTTCCTGTTATTATGTAATCTAAAGTTGTGGCTTTTTTTATTACTGTAATTATCCTTGGATCATCTACGGGTGTAGTGTAGGTTTTGAGTCTATTCTTCAGGTCTTTCGCCTTTCCTATATATAAGACTTCTTTATGTGCCAAAAATAAATAAACCCCCGGCGTCGACGGTGCTTGTTCGATCTTTTCCAGAATAAATTTGTTCATCGGTTTAATTTTAACTTATCTCGTTCGAAATTGAAGATTGTTATTTTGACAAGACATTTCTTGAAGCTTAAAATTACAACGTGCAAAAAAAGGGAGTTTTAATAAATCCTGTTAGTTTGCTTCTTCCCTCTTGCACTCAGGAAGACCTTAAAATAAAGCTTAAGACCTTAAGAAGCGTTTTGTATTATTCAGGATTTATAGTAAGAGACTCCATAAATGGCCTTATTTTCTATGACTTTGCGGGAGTTAATGATGGTTATAAGGCAAAAGCTTTAGATGTAGAATCAATAATTTCAGGGCTTTTTGTCTCTTCTAATGTAAGATTGTTAGAGAGAAGATACTTTTTTGGGGATTTACTTGTTATTACACAACTTATTGTCCCTCTTGAAAAAAGTGAAGTAAACAGCGACTTTGTCGCACTTTTAATAGAATCATTGACAAGGGACATTGTGATGTTCAACAGGTTATACGCACCGCAAGGTGGAGTTTTGCATAAACTGGCTATTAGTTCACAACAGAGTGAAGAAATGACTTTCCCTTATAAGTTAAGGGGTTCTAATGTGTGGAAGTCTCATTTTCTTTACGCTAAAAATCGGGGGTTCAAAATAGCGGGTATTTGCAAACTTAAAGGTAAAATTGTTGAAGGCAGGTTGAAAAATAAGGCAAGGTGGCACTTAAAAAGTGAACTTACGAGCGCCGAGGATAAATTCTGGAATACTTTAAAAGAGAAAGGCGACCCCCTTTACTGCTCCGTTAAGTTGATTCTCACTACAGTTAAAAACAAGGATTTTAATACATATCAACATCTTGTTAATGTTGCAAAATTAACTGGTTTGATAGCAAGGGAGATGGGCTTTAAGGAAGAAGAAGTTTTCTGGATTCAACTTGCAGGTCTGGTTCACGATATTGGTAAAATTGTACTGCCTCTTGAAATACTTACGAAACCTTCAGAATTATCGGAGCCAGAAAAAGATTTGTTAAAATTGCATGTTAAGTATGCAGATGAGATATTGAGGGAGAATAGCGTGTTCTCTTCTATTCTTCCGTATGTGTGTCAACACCATGAAAGATGTGACGGTTCGGGATATCCCAGGGGGCTTCACCAAAGGGAAATATCAGATGGTGTATTTCCTCTGATAATGGCCGATGTGGTTGATGCTATGCTTTCTGATAGACCTTACAGGAGGGCTTATAAGATTAATGAAGTCATTGATATATTAGAGAAAGATAAGAATGTCAAATTTCCCTCTGATGCTGTTGATGTTACTATCGGTATTTTAAAATTTATCTGCAATTTGAATTAATAAGTTAATCCTTCATGAGTGTGGTTGTGCTGGTTGGGGTTTTAATTTTTTCTTTAATCGCAGTAAGACATTTAATTCCATTCCCGCTCAAGTACTGGCACATTATGTTTATGGGGGCTTTGATTTATCTCCTCTCTCATTCTATAACTTTTGATGAGGCAATGAAGTCAGTTGATATTGATGTTATAGTTTCCCTCTTTGGAATGTTTTCACTCGGTTTTGCTTTAGAAGAGTCCAGGTATCTTGGGCATATATTTTATAAGTTTTTTAAAAGGGCCGAAAACATATCGTCTTTGATTTTGGCGCTAATTTTTGCATTTGGAATATCTTCGGCATTTTTTATGAACGACACAATTGCGATTGTCGGTGTACCAGTGATTTTACTTTTATCACGAAACTATGGTTTAAATCTTAAATTTTTGACTCTTCTGCTTGCCTTTTCAGTAACAACAGGAAGTATTTTAAGCCCATTGGGAAATCCCCAGAACCTGTTAGTTGCTCTACTACCTGTTTTTTCAAATCCTTTTGTAGAGTTTTTCAAGTATTTGCTTTTGCCCACAGTTTTATGCCTTTTTGTGGTCTATTTTTATATGCGAAGGATTTTCAAGGAGGAGTTTAGTCCTCGTCCCCTTGTACACTCTCAGGAGCCAATAAAAGATAGAAAGTTAAAGAGGCTTTGTAAAATCTCTCTTTCAATTTTCTTTGGCCTAATATTAGTGAAAGTTCTGGAATTCTTTTTTAAGTTTAATTTTGAGCTAAGACTTTCTTGGATACCACTTATTTCAGTGTTGCCAATTTACCTGTTGTACCCAAAAAGGTGGAAAATTTTAAAGGGTGTGGACTATGATACCCTTCTTTTCTTTGTATTTATGTTTATCGTTACGGAAACATTGACGCGAGATAAATTTTTTACAAACTTTCTAAATAAACCAGGAGTAAATCCTGCATCCACCCTGGCGCTAATGCTTAATGGCATGTTTCTAAGTCAGTTAATTTCTAATGTTCCGTTCACGATCTTTTATCTCAAGATAATGAAACTCGTAAATCCACCGTTAATATCTTATATAATTCTGGCTTTTGCCAGCACAATTGCTGGGAATCTTACGATACTTGGGGCAGCAAGCAATGTTATTATTTTGCAAAACCTGGAAAAGCGTGTTAAGGGTCATGTTGTTAACTTTTTTGAATTTATAAAGTACGGTTTACCCCTAACAGTAATCCAGGTTGTGTTGTTTCTTCTGTGTTTAGAACTTTACAGGCTATTCCGCATAATTTAAAATTTAACTTATGAGGTACAGTGTTTGTGTGAGAGATTGTTACGATACTTGCTTTTTAAAAAGCGATTTCACAGATGGAAAACTAAAATTATATCCAAGGGAAGATCATCCACTTACTGAAGGATTCCTGTGTCGTAAAGGTTTGAGAATGGCGGAGTGGGCATTTAGTAAGGAAAGGCTGACTTCCCCACTTTTTAACACTTCAAAAGGAGTAGGAAACTTCCAGGAGATCTCCATTTCTGAAGCGCTTAATGTTTTCAAACAGAAAATAGAGGAAATATCGTCAAAATGGGGATCAGAAAAAATACTGGTCTTTGAATTTGCAGGAAATAGAGGAATAATAAGCAGGTTTTTCCCTTTCAGGTTTTTCAACAAGATAAACGCATCCTTCGTAAAGTACAACCTTTGTGATTCAGGGGGAGCCGAAGCACTTACTGATGTCTATGGCCTGCCTGTTGGACTTTCTCCTGAAGATGTTCGTGACTCGAATCTCATAGTATACTGGGGCCTAAATGCTGTCAAGACCAACCTACACGGTTTTAACTATTTTAGAAGGAAAGGTTTTAAGATTGCCGCAATAGACATAAGAGAAAGTGAAACGGTACGGCTGGCAGACTTTTCTCTTAAGGTTTTACCCGGCGCGGATGTTTTTCTGGCCCTTCTTCTTGCCAAGATAATGGTTGAAGATGGCTTTTATGACGAAAAGTTTGTTCGTGCAAATTCCTGTGGATTTGACGAGTTCATTTCCTATTTAAGGGGACTCGATTACCAGATACTATGTGAAAATTCTGGAGTAAGCTTAGAAAAAGCTCGTAGTTTTGCGAGAATGTTTTACCAATACAGGGGGGTTATTCATATTGGTTATGGTTTTCAGAGGAGTCTGGAGGGACCTCAGGCTGTTGCATTTATCTCTTATCTTCCCTTGCTTGTAGGGCATTTGCCTGGTTTTATTTACGATATGAATGTTGGCCTTGATAAAGAATATGTTAAAGCACTTCATCTGAGAACGGAGCCACCCAACTTTATCTATCAATCAGAGTTATCAGAAGCGATTGAAAAAGGGAAAGTGAAGTTTCTATTTATTTATAACTCCAATCCTATGGCTACAAATCCTAACATAAACAGGTTAAAAAAGGCCCTTCTTGAAAATGATGTTTTTGTTGTTTTGCATGACTTGTTCCTCACTGATACGGCTTATTACGCCGATCTTATATTTCCCGCAAAAACCTCCTTTGAGCATCTGGATATTGTCGACTCCTATTATCACAAATACGTCGGGATTAATGAAAAAATATTCGAGTATGCAGGGTATAGCAATTACGAGCTTGCGAAGTTGTTGGCAGAAATCTTTGGCTTTCAGGATAAAGAACTATTTGAAAGTGAAGAGAGTATTATAAAATACCTCCTTGAGTCCAAAGGTGTAAGATTTGAAGAGATTATGGAAAAAGGTTTTGTACGCATTGAGAGAAAATTCAGTTTAAAGACACCTTCGGGGAAGGTGGAATTCATGTCTTCGAGAAGAAAAGAGAGAGGACTTGTAGATTTTCCTTATTTATCTACTCTCCGAATCCCTCAAGGTAATGAACAATTTAAGTTCAGGCTCATTAGCGTAACCTTTGGGGATACCATATCAAGTCAATATACAAACATCTTCAGTAGTCGAATTGACAAGAGAATTTATCTAAACTCCGAGGATGCGAAGAGATTAGGATTGAAAGGGGGAGATAAGGTGAGGGTGTATAATCAGTATGGAGAAATTATTACAGATCTCGGTATAGACGACACCCTTCCTTTAGGTGTAGCCCTTATGTATAAAGCATTTTGGAAAAGAATAGCAGGTTTTTCCGTTAATGAATTAACGACGGATGAGGTAGTGAAGGAGTTTGGATGTCAGACAGCCTATCATAGCACCATGGTAAATATTGAAGGGATCTTTGAAGATTCGTTGGGTTAGTCTTATTATTTAAATATGCTTATCACGATGCTTAAATCGAAAATTCATAGGATTAAGGTAACTGATAAAAACCTTAATTATGAGGGCAGTATTACCATAGACCAGGATCTTATGGATCAGGCTGGCTTAATTCCGTACGAGCGCGTTGAGGTTTACAATATAAATAACGGTGAAAGATTTTCCACATATGCAATTCCAGGCAAAAGAGGATCCATGGAGTGTGTGCTTAACGGTGCAACTGCGAGAAAAGGCGAGATTGGTGACCTTTTAATTATAGTTGCATATGCAGAATTAACTGTTGAAGAAGCTAAGGGGTTTACTCCAAAGGTAGTCCAGCTGAATAATTAGTTCGCCTTACTAACTATATAATTTCCCCATGGAACAACTTACGCTGTTTTTAATTGTATCATTATTTTCTGGGAGACCCCTCAAGTGGGCTCTTGCCCCATCAATCTCCCCTGATGGTGAATATATCGCCTTTTCTTATCACGGTGACATTTGGGTTGCCCCTACCAAGGGTGGAGTAAGTGTTAGAATAACAAGTTCTCCATCTTTTGAAACAACACCTATTTTTTCTCCCGATGGAAAGTGGCTTGCTTTTACTTCAGACCAGAGCGGTAATAGCGAGATTTATGTGGTTCCCTTCGATGGTAGTGCGCCACCGCAAAGAATAACCTATCACCCTGATTCTGAGTATCCCCTATACTTTACGGCTGATTCAAAAAGTTTGGTTTTCACGGCTTCAAGATATGATTTCAGGGGGGCCGTATATTCCATTCCGATAAGCGGTGGCAATCCTCAAAAATTTCTGGATTTTGTTGTAAATGAAATTTGTCCTATAGATTCATTGAATTTGGTCTTTGAACGAGGTAACGAATCCTGGTATAGGAAGGGATATAGAGGTCCTGCCGCAAATGAGCTTTATCTTTATAATATCAGAACAAGGGTCCTCAAAAGACTTACGAATAACGATCTAAGGGATTCAAGACCAATGTATTCTAAGTACGACGGAAGGTTGTATTTTTTGTCCAACAGGAGCAATAGTGGGATTACAAATCTGTTTTCCATGGACCTTAACACGGGCGATGTAGAGCAACTAACAGATTTCAAGGACGAAGTAAATTGGGCGAGAATGTCAGAGAATGGGAGACTTGTCGTTCTTGAAGTCTTAGGTGAAATCTATTTATTTGATGTGGTGTCAAAATCTCTAGTAAAGCCTGATATCAGGGTGGTGGAGGATTTTGATCCAGAAAGCGAACTAACATTTACAATTTCCTCAAATATAACTGATTTTTCGATATCTCCAAGAGGTGATGAAATTGCTTTTATAGCCATTGGAGAGGTATTTGTTATGTGTATTGATACAGCATCAGTAGATTTCGGTAAGGTCGTCCAGATTACAAAGACTCCTGAGCCTGAAAAGGACGTGTGGTGGTCCCCGGATGGCAAATATCTGTATTATACTTCCTTAAGGGATGGAAATTTTAATATCTACCGCGCCAAGCCTTCTTACAAAGAGAAATTCTATAAAGAGTTTACCTTTAGGGAGGAACTTGTTATAAACCTGCCAGGGACTGATAAAATGCCGGTTCTCTCTCCTGATGGATCGAAGCTCGCATTTATAAAGGATAGAGGAAAGCTCTTTGTTAAGGACCTAAAGACGGGTGAAGTTTTCCGCCTTGGTTCCCATAGCGATGTTCTCTGGTTATCATGGTCTCCTGACTCAAGGTATATTGCCTATAGTAGAACGGAGATAGGACCAAGGGAAGATATATATGTAGTACGTGCCTTGAAGGACGCAACTCCGGTAAATATCTCGAATCACCCCAATGATGACTATAAACCTATGTGGACTTCCGACGGTAAAAGACTCTATTTTGCGTCAAGAAATTATGAAGGTGATTGGTGGGTTAAATATGTATTTCTCGAAGATTCTACTTTTCGCGTTAAAGAAGAATTTCTTAAGGGTGTTAGGGAAACTGATTCTTTAAAGGACACAGTAAAAATCGAATTCTCAAACCTGAGGGATAGAATCATCTCAGTCTACAGGTTTCGTGCCTACTATAATTATTACACGATATCCCCGAATGGGCTTTATATAGCAGTTCAGGCAGAGGACCTTAATGGTAATGATGTCTGGATTGTTGATCAGAATGGAAAAAACTCGAGAAGAATTACTTACGGCAGTTTAAACCCAATTAAAATCGAGTTTTCTAAAAGCGGTAGAAAACTTTATTTCTTGAGCAAGAGGGGGGCTCTTTATGAATGTGATGTAGAGAGGGGTGATTATAGGGAAATAGCGGTGAAGGGAAATGTAAAAATTAAAGCAAGTAAGTTGTATGAAAGCTTGATGTTAGAGGGATGGTGGCTGCTTAAGGATGGTTTTTACGATGAAAAAATGCACGGAGTTGACTGGGAGGCAATGCTTAATAAATACAAAGTTTATTTAAGGGAAGTAAAGACTTATAGAGAATTTAATAACCTTGTTTACAGACTTCTCGGTGAACTAAATGCCTCACACCTTGGGATCTGGCAAGAAAGGGATGGTGAAAGTGAAAAGTTCGCAGATATTGGGGTCGTTGTAGATGCATCTTACAATGGTGAAGGAGCAAGGGTTCTAAGAGTAGTAAAAGATTCGCCTGCGGAGAAGGCGGGGCTAATTCCAGGTGATATTATTTTGAGGATAAATTATACCCCTGTTTCTAATGAAAGGGAGTTTTCCTTTTATCTGCGCGATCTGCCGGGAGATGAGGTCATTCTGACGGTTTTAAAACAAAAAGAAAAGGGAAAATTAAAAGAAATTAATGTGAAGTCTCAGAGTTACTGGGCTATTAGGGATTTAATTTACAAAGAATGGGTTGATGGTAACAAAAGATTTGTGGATAGTGTAAGTCAGGGTGAATTTGCGTACATCCACATAAGGGGAATGGGGGACTGGAATTACACCGAATTTGAGAAAGATATTTATGAAAACAGGTATAAAAAGGGTCTTATCCTTGACATACGATACAATGGCGGGGGGCACATTCACGATGAGCTTTTAAACTTTTTAAGAAGGACGAGGTATTTAGTTGAAAAAGAACGAGATGGGGAGTACGAATACAACTCTCTCTTTAGATGGGATAAACCAATTGTTCTTGTAATCAATCAGTATTGCTTCTCTGATGCCGAAATTTTTCCTGCAGGATTCAAAAACTTGACGCTTGGAAAAGTCGTGGGGGTGCCAACCTTTGGAGGAGTGATTGGAACAACGAATCACACCCTTTTTGATGGTAGGACCGTTTTTAGGGAGCCACACGAAGGATGGTATTTTGATGTGCAAGGTAAAAGCTTGGAGAACACCCCTATAGAGCCTGATATTTATATAGAGGATCAAATTTTTGAAGACAATTATTCGGGAAGTACTCAACTTAGGAAAGCAATTGAGGTTTTGAGAGAGATGGTGGGGGATTAACCCTCCACCATCTCGGAAGAATCACCCAGATTCACAATTTTGGCTGAGCCTTTAAGATATGCGTCTTTTCCTATAATGGAAGCCGTTATAATTATGTTCTCAACTTCTGCATTTTCGTTAATAATTGAGTTCTGAATTATAGCGTTGTATATTTTAGCACCCTTGCCTATTGAAACATAAGGTCCTATAAGGCTGTTGTTTATTTCTGCATCTTCTGCAATGAAGCAGGGAGGTATTATAAGCGCATTTGGATAGGTCCTCTTCGTCTGGTGTTTGTGCAGCAGGAATTTGTTTGTTGCAAGTAGCGTTTCCACGGTACCGCAGTCATACCAGTTTTCTATGAAGACGGCTTTAGGTTTAAACCCCCTTGTTAGCATGTGTTGTATTGCATCCGTAAGCTGGTATTCTCCCTTTGTTTTGATGTCATTTGAGATTATGTAATCGAGGGATTCTCTTAGGAATTTTGAATCTCTAAAGAAGTAAATACCAGCGATAGCAAGGTTAGAGACAAAGTGGGAGGGTTTTTCAACAACTTTGACAACAAAGCCTTCGTTGTTAAGAATAGCTACTCCATATCTTGTTGGGTCATCAACCTCTTTTAAACCGATAAAATCCCACTTGAAGTCTTCATCCTTAAGTGAAGCGTCAATAATAGTGTCTCCCAAAACGATAAGGACTTCGGATTTGTTTTCTACATCAAGGGCTACCCGGATGGCATGCCCCAATCCTAATGGTTTTTCCTGAACAGCGTACTTTATCTTTAAGTCTTGATAATTTTCAATAACGGACTTACAAATGTTCTCTCCATCAGGAGGAATGACAAGAAGTATTTCCTCAGGGTTATATGGAAGAATTCTATCTATGATGTGAAAAAGTATGGGTTTTCCCGCCACTGTAATTAAAGGCTTTGGGGTAGTAAGTGTGTGTGGTTTGAGTCTTGTCCCCTTGCCGCCGACAGGGATAATGGCTTTCATTGACTTAACCTCCTTTTTAACTCGGAAATGCGAGGAATATCTATAGGATCTTCGTTATAGTATTTTGCTAAGAAATAGCTCACATAATCACCAAGATATAGGAGATAAAAAATCCTTTTTACAGGGTCGTCGCCTTTTGGTTCTACGAATGAGTAACCCTGTACACTTGATTCAATAAGCTCTTTGGTAATTTCAAAACGTAGTTTTATTCTGGGATTATCGTCGGGATCAACAAGAAAGGTTATCCATAGATTTTCACATCTATTCATAGGATTTTTTATGCCATTTATTTCGTTGTGGTTCATTTCTGGGAATTCCATAGTATGGCAAAATGCCTTTGAGTTTTCATTGATTTGGGCTTTCCATCTTAGTGCAACGGGATAAAGTCTTGTTGAAGAGTAAATGACGGGTATTCTCATGTAGTACTTTGCCGCGAGTTTAATTGCCAAAGACTCTTCCGATTCCATCTCTGGTTGTAATGTTCTCAAAAATTGAGGAATTTGAGCATAGGATTTTGCTGTTTCTTCGTCGATTAATCCTAAATTATAGAACAATTTAACCAAAGGAGTTAGTAGGTAACCAAGTGCAGTTCTTGGGGGATAGCCCTCCGGTATTTTAACATAAGGTACCTTGTTTTCCCTTGCAAGCTCAATAAGCTTGCCTCCACTTGAAATTACAAAGGTCTGCAATTTTTTGCTCAAACCGTCAAGAAAGGCTGAAACTGTCTCTTCCGTATTACCTGAGTAGCTTGATGCAATAAGAAGATCTTCTTCTGTGGCGTGTGCCGGTAGAGCGTAGTCTCTTACAACTTCTACAGCGGTTGCGGATTTCGAGGCAATAAGTTTTACTATGTCACCGGAAATAGCCGATCCACCCATTCCGCAGATAAAAATCTTTTTTGGTTTTTTCATGTAAGGTATCTCGTAA
>JBDRYG010000005.1:0-41651 GCA_039803305.1 Caldifarciminota bacterium | reverse complement strand
ATCATCCAAAGAGAGGCCGGTTCTTTCCATCACATAGGGGATTATGGCGGGATCTATATCCCCACTCCTTGTTCCCATAATGAGACCTTGGAGAGGAGTAAACCCCATCGAGTGATCGTAAGCCTTACCATTTTTTATTGCAGTTGCCGATGCACCATTTCCTATATGGAGAGTTATAAGATTTACCTCATGAGGATCTTTTCCAAGGAGTGCAGCAGCTCTTCTTGACACATAAAGGTGCGATGTACCGTGAAATCCATACTTCCTTACACCATACTTCTCATACCATTCATAAGGCACAGCGTAGAGGTATGTGTGAGCTGGCATCGTTTGGAGAAAAGCAGTGTCCATAACAGCAATATGAGGTATATCTGGCATAAGCTTCCTTGCAGCCTCTATACCTAACACATTCGCAGGATTATGAAGAGGCGCTAACGATGACAGTTCTTTAAATGTTTTCACAACTTCATCGTCAATAAGGACTGACTTGGTAAACTTCTCACCACCATGAACTACCCTGTGAGAAACGGCGTTTATCTCCCCCACACCCTTCAAAACACCAATTTCGGGGTCCGTTATGGTGTTTATAACAAGTTCTATGGCTACTCCATGATCCGGACATTCATGCTCAATCTTTACTGGGTCCCTCCCAGGAACCTCGTGAAGAATAAAGGAACCACCCACTGTGACCCTTTCTACAATCCCTTTACACAACGGCCTCTTTCTATCCCAATCATAAACCTGATACTTAACAGAAGAAGAGCCACAATTTAGTGTAAGGATTTTCATGCTTTACCTCCCTTCTGGGCAGCGAGTAGCGCAGCAAGAGCTATAGACATGAACTTGGAATCCTCACTATCAGCCCTTGAGGTTAAAACGCATGGAACTGTCGCACCAGCGACCACTGCTGCAATTCTACCACCAGCAAGCTGTGTACATGTTTTGAAAAACACGTTACCAGTCTCAATATTCGGGAAAATCAAAATATCAGCCTCGCCAGCACCAGGTTTATTAAAGCCTTTAATTTCTGCACATTCTTTCGAGACTGCAATATCAAGGGCCACGGGACCCTCAACGGTGGCGCCCTTTATTTGTCCCCTTTCCGCCATAACTTTTATGATTGCAGCATCAACGGTGGAAGGCATCTTGGGACTTACCGTTTCTACGGCACTTATAAGAAATGCATATGGATTTTCAATTCCAAGAGCGTGAGCCGTCTCTATTGTATATTGAAGTATCTTGACTTTTTGGTCCAAATCAGGCTGAATTATTACGGCAACGTCCGCAACAATTAAAAGCTTCGGATAAGATGGAAGTTCTACCACGGTAACATGAGAAAGGACACCCCCAGACGGAACAAGACCATTTTCTTTATCCAATATGGCTCTCATATAGTCGGCAGTGTTTACCAGGCCCTTCATCAGAATATCCCCATCCCCATCACGAACCATTTTCACCGCTTGCTTTAGAGCTTTTTTGGGATCCTTCTCATCAAAGATTTTGAAAATGGAAGAATCTACCCCATGTTCAGAGGCAACCTTTGTAATCTTCTCAGAGTTGCCAACCATTATAACATCAACAAGTCCCTCCTTTTTAGCCCTGGAAACTGCCTCTATGGTATGGGGATCTTCTCCACACGCTACAACAAGTTTCATTGCCGGCAAACCTTTAACCTTCTCAACAATTTGATCAAGCTTTTTTATCATCTTAGACCTCCCATGGATCAATGTCCTCAATTATTTCATTTTCATAAATTTTTGCTTCCTCCTCTCCTCTCAAAACTCTGAGAGCACCTTCAGCTAGTGCCCTCATCTCATCTCCCCCTGGATAAACCTTAAGGGGGGCTATAAATCTTACCCTTTTTTCAATCCATTCCACAAAATCTTTATAATACGCAAGTCCACCTGTCAGTACTATTGCGTCAACCTGTCCCTCCAGTACACTCGCCATCATGCCTATCCACTTAGCCACATTATATGCCATCGCCTCCATCACAATCCTTGCTTTTTTATCGCCATTCTTGACCATCTCCTCTGCCACCCTCATATCGTTTGTCCCGAGGTAAGCAATAACACCACCTTTACCCGCCAAAAGTTTCTTAATTTCATCCTTAGTATATTTACCCGAGAAACATAGTTCCACAAGCTGCCATGCAGGAATACTTCCAGCTCTCTCGGGTGCGAAAGGTCCATCACCATTTAATGCATTGTTTACATCCACGATCTTTCCCTTTCTATGTGCACCCACACTAATTCCACCACCAAGATGGACCACTATAAGATTTGCCTCCTCGTATTTCTTCCCCAAGTCTCTGGCAGCAATTCTTGCTATCCTCTTTTGATTTAAAGCATGAAGAATACTTTTTCTTCTTATAAATGGCAAACCAGTAAGTTTTGCTATCGGGTCCATCTCATCAACCACAACAGGATCGACGATAAAGGCAGGTATATTAAGGGGACGGGCTATTGCATCCGCTATCAAGGCTCCTAAATTGGAAGCATGTTCACCACTTACTCCAACTCTCAGGTCTTCCAACATCCTTTCTGTTACTTTGTAAGTTCCACTCGGAATTGGCCTCAAAAGTCCGCCCCTGCCTACTACTGCCTTCAATTCCTCTACCTTAAAACCTCGCTTCGCAAGTTCACCAAGTATAATTTCCCTCCTGAACTCGTACTGATCTATTATCCTGTGAAATTTAGATAGTTCCTCTGCTGGGTGGGTTATGTTCTCAGAAAAAAGTTGTTCTTCATTCTTAAAAAGGGCCACCTTTGTGGAAGTGGACCCTGGGTTAATAACCAGTATCATAAAATCCATAATTACCCCCTATTTTTCAAATTTCCATTCAAAATAAGGCCTCCAATGAGCCTTTATAAAAAACGCTATTTTATCTCTCACAAACCGGTAAGTACTTATTCCACTCCCAAGTGGGTCCTCGATTTCTTCGTTTAGACCCAGAAGACGCACCTTATCCCTGAACTTCTCGGGTATTTGTCCCACATGCTCGTTGGTCATGACGAGGATTAAATCCGCCATCTCGAGTTCCAGTTCATCGAACTTCCTGGGCACATGCTTGAAATCCGTAATACCTATCTCTTTAAGAACTTCCTTTGCAATGGGATTTGCATCTTTTTCTGCCACCTGTATCGTACCTCGAGAAATAAACTGAATATTTGGAAAATCAGAAAGTTCCCGTTTGAATATCGCCTCAGCCATAGGGCTTCTACAAGTATTTCCTGTACAGATTAGCAAAATCAGGAGTTTTACTTTATCCTTGAAGACTACCTCCATCCCGGTGGTTTGCTCAATTTCGGTGAATTTCAACTTTCCATATCGCGTAATCAGAGGCCTTTCACCTGTAATATCAACAACCGTTGATGGAATGTTCCCTGCCTTACCATCCACAACAAAGTCCACCAAGCCACCAAACTTTTCCCTTATTTCCACATCTGTCTCAAAAGGTGGTTCACCAGAAAAGTTGGCGCTAGTAGAGGCAAGGGGCTCATTTAAAGCGTTCAGAAGTTCAAGAAGAAAAGTATAATCAGGGATCCTGATTCCTATTTTGCCTTCACCTGATACACATGCGGAAGGTGCACTTTGGGAAGCAAATCCCACAATGGTTAGAGGACCAGGCCAGTACTTTCCCATAAGTCTTAAGGCATACTCAGGAACATCCCGCAGAAGGGCTAAAGCAGACTCCACATCTTTCACGAAACAGGGAAGGGTCTTTAACTTATCCCTCTTTTTTATATCGAATATTTTTCCAACCGCGACCTCAGAATTTGCCCTTGCAATAAGTCCGTACACTGTCTCTGTAGGACAAGCAACCACACCGTCCTTTTTCAACACCTCTACAATTTTTTCTAACAGGTTCTCCATGAATTAAAACCCAACCCCTATACCCCAAAAAATGGGTGGATATTTATCAAATGGTAGAAGGAATTCCATGTTAAAACTCTTGAAACTATTCATAATTCTGAAATTTCTAAAGGAAAAACCAAGGGCCAAACCACCAAAGTTTCGAAAATTTTTCCTTGTAAAATAGTCTGAAACTCCTGCTAAATTACGGTAATCGGGTAAATGGCTGACAGTTAACCCCAGAAAAATACTTGAATATTCCGAAATCCTTGTGGATGCTATTAGATTCAGATTCCAGGAAAACCCCTCTGCAAAAAAGTGATAGCCAAATCCACCGCTTACCATAATGCTCAGTGGATCTTGGTGAATAAACCGCATCTTAACTTCAGGACCAAGTCCGCCAGCCAGGTCGTACTTGATACCAAAGTCCATGTTATCTGAGGCACCAAAATTTAACATCATACAAAAATTTCCACCACCATAGTAGTAATTCCGGGATCTAGCATCTTCCTTATAGCTTCTTGAGTAATAAAAGGGGAAATTGAAATAAAAATTTTTTTCAACATTACCAGCCCCTATAGGTTCAGGGGATCTAAAGGTCCCCAAAAAACAGCCAGACATTAAGGGCAAGATTACAAGAACAAGAATTTTTCTCAAAGAACATCCTCCCCAAGGTTAGTAAAAATTACCCTTTCACCAAAAAGCCCATAAATAAGGCTTGAAAGTCTCTTTACAGCTTTAATAACCAGTTTTGTAATTATAATACCATTTTTATCGTCAATCTGAATAGATCCCTTATTACCCGAAATTCCAAAGGAAATGTAATATTTCTGTTCCAGGAAAGGCTCTGCATGTATTACCCTAAAAAGGTACTCCTCATCACCTGCGTAAACTTTATCAATCCTGTAAAAATATCCGCCCTCTTTATATTCCAGAGGCAAAATATCCCGGAGTTTTAACTGGTAATCCCTTGAGTCGTTTTTCAGCTTAAAAATAAAATTCGGCATAGAATCACTAATCCACTCCGGCTTGTCAAAAACCCTTTCGTCAGTTTTAGTAATTATAAAGTAACTCACTGGTTTATTTAAACTTAGCCACTTTTTCTCGTATTTGGTTGAAATAAAACCGTAAGGGCTTCTACTTTTCTCTTCGAATTTGATGCTCAGCTGGGTAAGCTTTGTTCTAATGTACTCCTTTAAAACATCGGAATCCGTTGAAATAAAAATCTTTCCACCCAGCTTGAGCCGGGAATAATACATTTTTAAAGACGCTTCCGAAACCAGTCTTCGGTCTTCCTTTGAAGGTTTTTCCCAGGGGTCGGGAAAATTAATATAAATAGCTTCTACTCGATTATTCTCAACGAAAAACCTGAAAAGGGTCCTCCCATCACCCCTGTAAAGCATAAAATTCTCAATACCACTACTTAAAAGTTTGCGAAATGCTACAAGAAAGTATCTATTAGCTAGTTCTGCACCAACAACAAGGTATTCAGGATATTTTTTAGTAAGGTAAAGGAGAAAATCGCCATTCCCAAAACCTAGTTCAAAAACGAGGGCTCTATCATGAGTTAACCCGGGAAATTCCGCCGGCTTAAGAAGAATCATAGGATAGGTATTAACTTAAAAAACCTCTTAAACCTTATCTTTTCCCAGATCCTGAAAATGGGCTTTTCCAGATCCAGCGAAAAATATATAATAAGGGGCGTCCCCTTCAAATACTTCATTGGCACGGGACCAAAAAAACGAGAATCAAATGAATAATCCCTATTATCGCCCATAGCAAAGAAGTAACCCTCGGGCACTACCACTGGACCAAAGTTGTCTCTCACACGGGGTTCTTGCATAAAGTGGCCCTGTTCCCACGCTCTCTGATAGTCCCTTCTCAAAATCTCGTTCGTAAGATCCATAATACCTGGTATAATCCGGGGGTCCTTGTGAACAGCATACTTTTCTTTTAGTGGTATTCCATTCACATAAACTACTTTGTCTATTATTTGTATTGTGTCACCAGGAAGGCCTATACAACGCTTAACATAATCCTGTTTCTTTGTAACTGGGTAAAGGAATATTACTATTTCGCCCCTTCTCGGTTTTTTAAACTGAAAAAACTTTATCCCAGTGTAAGGGATCTCAAGACCGTAAGTAAACTTAAGGGCAAGAAGAAAATCACCGGGTAAAAGGGTATCTTCCATAGATCCCGATGGAACTACATAGCCCTGAATTACAAAGGCCCTCAGCAGAAACACTATAAACAGGGTCCAGATAATAGATTCAACTGATTTTCGAATTTTATGGGATTTTTCCTCTTTCACTATTGAATTATAAACTCAATATACTGCTCTAACAAAAGAAACAAAAAAATGCCGGTCTCCAAGTAGGAGGCCGGCAGAAGAGAGATTTGCTTTTTATTTTACCACAATCATGCGATGTAGCCTCTTATTGTTTCCAGTGCTTACTTCCACATAATAAATACCAAATTTCAAACCTTCTGGCAATCTGATCTCGTGGGATCCGCCCTTAAGAAAACCTTCATAGAGAACACCCACTTCCCTTCCCTGGACATCAATGAGTCTGATTCTCAATGGCAAAAGGGTTGGAGAAACTACTTTAATGGACCCGGTAACCTTACTTACCGCTGGGATTGCATAGCTTATCCTGTTAAGTGATAGGTATTGGTTATCCTCAACAGGAAGAATTGTAACGTTGTTAAACCTCAAGGTGTATTCAGAGCCACTTCCTGACTTTTTTATAACTAAAAGCGCCACAGTATCCGTAACTAGAGGTGTATAAGTAACCGTCTCACTCCCTCCAATTCCATTGTTGTCTGAAAAGGCTACATATTGGATAGGGTTCCGATAATCCCCGGGTGTATTCTTCCTTGAGAAGAGATATAGTGCGATGTCAGCATTACCACTTGGTATATCAACCGTTATGGAAGCCTTTGTCCCCTCGGCTATTATAAAATTCTCAATATATGCAAAACTGGAAGAGGGCAGAGTAATATCCACAGTTCCACCACCACCCAAGTTAAGATATCCGTAAACTGATTTTGCTACTACTATCTCAAAACTATCTCTCGTTTCACCAAAGGAGTGAACACCTGGATATATATCTTTTTCTTCAGAACCCCACACTACTATAAAATCCATCTTATCAGGTCCGAGGGAAGACTGAGCGACAGCCTTCTCAAATCCATCATGTGGGGAAGAAGGTCCATCTTCATAAATCCTCAAATCCAGGTCTATAGAATCTCCACTGGCACCAAATAGGGAGTTTCTAACAACCACTGCAATCCATTGGTTCTGCAGGGTCTTGATCCTAAATGTACGGGTATTGAATCTATATCCTGAACCTGGACCATACATGGGGGGCGCATAACCACCCTGAACTGCAATATTATAGGGAAGATATCCTACAGGTGCTATGGCATATTGTTGTCCCCAATATCTTAGGTACCTGTTAGTAGCGTTACTTGGCACAACGTTATCCCAGTCGATTGCATAATAAAAGGTGTGCCTTCCAGCAGGAACGTTAGTTTGATAACCGGAATAGTAAATATAATTCCATGGATTCAAAGTGGCTGGACCGGTAAGGCTTACAGTGGCAAGTCCATAATTATCAAGGAACATTATGTTCCTCATAGTATAACCTGAAGGAATATTCGCAGAAACCGTGGATCTATTTAGAGCCACCCATCCGGAGACATATACCGTATCTTCGAAAATTATTTCCGGTGGAATCGTTGAATTAGTATTCGACACCACAATGGGGTTAACCCAGCCAGCGGGTATATGATAGGACAGAGTAGGGTGAGCATGGGCAATTTTCATATACACAAAGAGGGGATAGTCGGTCCAACCATAAATACTGCCCCAATTGGAATTTGAAGAGTTTATTAATGTATGCTGTCCAATGAACTTACTAAACCAGATAGGTGGTTTTAAGCCCTTACCAATCACCGTTATATCTGAATTCTGCCCATACCAGAATATAGCCGGAATCTTTATATTGGGTCTTACATAAAAAAATTTGTTGGCACCTGCCGGAACTGAAATAGCTGCGCTTGTATAAATCGGTGAGCCAGAGGGTCTCCCCGTACTCGGATTGTGAGCCCAAATATAGAAATACATACTTCTCGTTTGATTAAAGTCATTATATCCATAGACAGCCACGCTGTCCACCCAAATGGAATCACCTACACCATAGCTAAAGGGAGCAAAAGTA
Organism: Caldifarciminota bacterium; assembly: GCA_039803305.1. Taxonomy (GTDB): domain Bacteria; phylum Hydrothermota; class Hydrothermia; order UBA1063; family UBA1063; genus UBA1063. The sequence continues at coordinate 33,573 of JBDRYG010000005.1, read as the reverse complement.
GCCCAGTAATAAGTTCCATTTGGATAACCGCTAATTAAATCCCCACCCCCGCTTCCCATGGGATACCAGTAATATACATTAGGTAAGGTAACAAAAGGACCTGTTATTTCGAAAAATACGGTGTCTTCTTTCTCTTCTCGTAAATCAGATCCGTAGTTATACCTTAGAACGAGCATGAATTCAGGGTCAAATCCACTGAGACCACTCATAGAAGTAAACTCTATGATAAACGGGTCGTCGTTGTTATTTCCACCCTCTCCGTTATACACTGTTCCAAAGAATGCCGTTTCCTTCAAGATATTTACACTATCCTGAGTTGCCCCCGCAGGTAAAAGAGTTCCAACTGTATTTTCTGCCGTTATACCCAGGTTCTTGAGGGAAACCCTGAGGGCAACCCTCTCGCCTGGATCAATATACCCATTATTATTTCCGTAAAATGAATCGTCTATGCGGTAAGAATCAACCTTGAAAATCCACGGAGTCGTAATAGGATCTCTTTTTATAGTAATCCGCCAGCAAAAGTCATACCAGTATGAAGCTCCCCACCAGGATGCAGGGTTCGTCCGGTCATTACTGGAAAGATTTCGGGTTGACGCACCGTCATTATCCTGATAGGGCACAGCACTGGCAGATGCCTTCCTTATTCCCACCCAGAAATACCCAGGCTCTGAAATGTAAATTGGGTTTATAAGATTTATCGTCTGCCATGTATTTGCACTTGGGACATTAATTAGAGTGTAACCATATATTACTGAACTTGGTGCATTGTAAATTTTATCATGCTTCCATACAAACAAAGTTTCGTTCGTTGCCGTGCCAGCAAAGTAAACAGCTATTGCTTTTAGTGAACAGGGTGTAGCAGTCTCAAAGCGAGTGGCAAAATAGTTAAAATTGGCGTATGCACCATCATTAGATGGGTTATAATATGGTGTATTATTATCGTACTGAATGGTTTCCGTTTGTGCGGGATATGTAACTGTAGTAACAGGGATATTAAAGAAAAGATATTGCGTTCTTAAATCTGCCACAACCTTAAGTGTAAAGTGGAGTTGCTGATCGTATGGCGCCAATAAAGAAAGAGTCATGTCAAATATTGCATCCCTTTCTTCGTCTGTCCCCATGGAACCCAAATTTACCGATGATAAATGGTATGTTACGAAACGACCGGCATCAGGAATCGTGTCGAAAACCAGCGAAGCACTTACCGTTGAAGCATATCCTCCCAAGTTCTTTAATTTAACTTTTAAGTAAATCCTTTCACCGGGTTGTAGACCTCTGTCCGCATTTCCCGTTCGGTCATCCAATTCTACACCCCATATAACAAGATTGGGGTTAGAGGGCAAGGGGGTATTTATGACCGCCCTATAGGCATCAACTCTTCCCCAACCTGTAGTGTCATTAGGATAATCATACCTTACATGGTCTATTAATTTTGTGTTGTTTCTGATTGTAAGATAAAGCTGAGAAAGGTTCAGGTAAGGGTTCCTTGAAAGGATAAGGGCTGCCTCACCAGCCACATGTGGTGTAGCCGACGATGTTCCATTAAAACCTCTTATATATTTTCCCCCTGGGGCAGCTGCTACCACAGGGTCTGCGGGCGCAACCACATCGGGTTTATGCCGGTTCCAGTCCGGTGAATACCAATTATAAGTATTATTCCATCTCGCAAGGTTAGGTGCACCTCCTCTTGAGCTATAAGAGAGTATTCTATCATCGGGGTCCGTAGCACCTACACTAAGCACCGTGGGGTATGTTCCAGGGACTGATTGTTCTGTAACGTTTGATCCTGAATTACCGGCTGCAAAAATAGGGAAAATCCCAAGAGCTTTCCAGGTAGAGCACGCAGTGAAGAAAGTGGTATCATTCCAGGTAGATATCCCCCATGAATTTGATACAATCCGTGGTTTCAAACTATCAGGTAAGCCAGCAATCCAGTTGAAACCGTTAAGAATAGTGGATATAGCCCCACTCCCCTGGTTATCCAGAATCTTAACTGCAATAAACTTTGCATCTGGGGCGACCCCAATATTAAACCTACCGCACATCAAACTTGCACAAGCGGTTCCATGCCCTTCGTCATCATAGGGGTAACTCCGACCATTTACCGCATCAAACCATCCCCTTATCCCCCTCCAGTTATCCTTGAGGCAAGGATGGGTTACATCTACGCCTGTGTCCATGATACCAATTACAATACCTTCCCCTCTGTGGCCTAATTCATCCCATACTTTGTGAGCGTTCATAAGTTGTTTATCCCAGGGAATTTCTTCATCGCCTGTAGGATATGTATCAAGGATCTGGTAACTCTGCCTATCCTCAGGAATAAGTCTGGTGTATCTATCTTCCTGAATATATCCGACATCTTCTCTTCTTGAAAGTTCCAATATCACTGCCTTGGGAAGTTTGACCGCAAAACCGTTAATAACAAAATATTGTATAAGCCCCTCTGTTTCACCAATTGAACTAAGGTAATCTATAATAGGCTTTTGAGATTCCTGAGCAAACTTTTTCATATACTCCCTTTTACCATCATAGTCATCTTCACGGAACTTGGAAAGATCGTATCCGTTCCGCATCACCACTATCACCCCAATCCTTTCCGTATCACCCATTTTGTTGAGCTTTTCAAGAAGGGCTTCTTCAATCCTTACATTTCCCAAAAGGAAGAACATCAAAAGAGATATCATCATTTCACCTCCAATTCTCCCATCATCCTTTGGATCCTTTCTATCCTTTCCCTCAATTGCTTCTCATCAGATTTCCTGCCCTCTATTATCGCCATTTCTAAGGCATTCTGTAAAATCTTTCTTTCTGCTTTTAACTTCAATAGCATAACCTCTTTATCATCTCTGGATTTCTTAATCTGGTTACGATATTCGATTATATCCCGCATGTTTAATTGATTCAGTAAAACCTCGTTTAGGGGAATTTCAATTTCCTTTAATTGATCCACCTTGGCTATCTCTGGTTGTAGCATCTCCATTTTATCAAGCCGTAGATAACTTCTCACAATGTCAGGATCATACAGAGGCTCCGTAGTTACGGGAGGAGGCACATCCCTCCTCAATTCTTCATTCAGAACACCCATAATTGGGGCCTCTGGTAGAAACTGAAGTAATATAATTACCAATGTAAGCATAAATCCTCCTTAGACTTATGCACTATATAAACCAGAACAGCCGAAAAATCAAAGACCATACTATGGCTAAAAATCCTAACGAATTAGGCAAAAAGAGGTCATTAAATGACGCGCTTGAATCTAACAGGTTAGGATAAACAATACAAATATACTTAAAATGTGCTTCTCAAAATGGCTTTTAATGCCCTTTACGAGTTCTTTCACACCCGTATTATAATTTTACCATGAAAGTGCTCTTAACCGGCGGATGCGGTTTTATAGGTTCCCATGTTCAGGACCACTATATTAAAAAGGGATACGAAGTGGTGGTCGTGGATAACCTTTCAAGCGGTAAAAAGGAAAACCTAAACCCAAAGGCAAAACTCTACCAGGTTGATATTAGAGATAAGAATAAACTCAAGGAGATCTTCGAAAAAGAAAAACCAGATATCGTAAATCATCACGCAGCACAAATTAGTGTGATCCACTCTACAAGAAACCCACAGGAAGATGCAGACATTAACATCATCGGGATCATCAATTTACTTGAGCTTTCTGTAACATACGACGTTAAAAAGTTTCTTTTCGCATCAAGTGGTGGGGCTATATATGGAGATCCCATTTACCTGCCATGTGATGAGCACCATCCCATTGACCCCCTAAGTCCATATGGTATCTCGAAATACAGTGGAGAACTTTACATAAGATACTTTCACAAAAATTTTGACATAAATTATGTAATCTTACGATACGGAAATGTTTACGGTCCGAGGCAGGATCCCTTTGGTGAGGCTGGAGTGATTGCAATTTTTGGCAAAAACATGCTTGAAAATAAGGAGTGTTTATTTTCGGAGATGGTTATCAAGAAAGAGATTTTGTTTATGTTGAAGATGTAGCTCGAGCAAATATATTACTTACTGAAGTTAACAATTTAAAGGAGCGAGAATTCAATATTGGGACAGGGATTGGAACTTCTGTAAATGAGCTTTTCCATGTGATGAAACGGGTAGTGAAATACGAGAAGGATCCAGTTTATAAGGAACCCAGAAAAGGAGAGGTTTACAAAATATACCTGAATATAGAGCGCATAAAAACCCTTGGATGGAAACCTGAAGTATGTCTGGAGGATGGCATAAGAAAAACCATTGAAAGTCTAAAAAGTAATGGGAATTAAAAGATACCACATAAGGGTTGATGGCATCGTCCAGGGAGTAGGTTTCCGGTATTTTACGCTGAGGGTTGCACGAATGTTTTCTATCAAGGGCTGGGTGAGAAATATGCCCGACGAGTCTGTAGAAATTGAGGCAGAGGGTGAAGAAGAGAATCTCAAATTATTCTTAGAAAAAATTAAGGAAGGACCTCCCGCTGCCCGTGTGGAAAAAATTTGGGTTTCAGAACTCCCACCTTACGGATACCAAATTTTTGAAATAAGATTTTAAAAAAAAGTGGGGCCCCTTTCGGGGCCCCACTTAAAATTGTTTCGCTCTCCCTTATTCGATTTCACCAAGGATTGTGAATTCAACCCTTCTATTCATCTGGTAATCTTCTTCTGACTTTTCCTGATATATAATAAGTCTTCTTTCTCCATAACCCTTTGCTATTAGTCTCTCGGGCTCAATAGCGTGTACCTTGATCAGATAATCTCTAACAGCTTCAGCCCTGGCTTGAGAGAGCTTTAAGTTATACGCATCAGATCCCCGAGAATCAGTATGACCTCCGATCTCTACTTTCACATTCGGATATTCCTTGAGGAAGAGCGCAATGGAATCGAGAATAGGATATGACTCTGGTTTGATATCCGCTTTATTGTATTCAAAGTATATATTCCTGAAAGTAAATACCATTTTCTTCTTAAGAAGTGAAATGTCTTTCGCAGACCTTTTACCGCCTTCCACTATAAAGAATCCCTCATAGGGGATATATTTTTCAGAGGTCGCTTTAACTCGGTAGTACCCTTCCCTAAGTTTCGCAGAAAATTCACCATTTACACTGGTATTCAAAGTAACCACAGGGTTACCCAGAGAATCAAAAATTTCCACCAGAGCTGCAAGAGGAGTAAAGGATTTAGCATCCATTACCTTTCCGTAAACTTCTCCCTCCGTAGGCACTATTGAGTAGTTCTTCGTTACAGTCTCCATAGCCTTTATCTCAAAGGTTTCCATAACAGGTTTATAGTTAGTTTCTATTATTTTGATACTGTAGATCCCTTCAAGATATGTCCTTGAGACTCTCCCATTCTCGTCGGTGAGCATTGTATCCGCTTTTCCGCTCTGGTCCTCAACAATTACAGGAACATACTCTTTCGGCAAACCAGTCACATAATCCGTCACCTGAACGACGAGTTCACCCACAAGGGGTTTTAGATAAAATACGGTAGATATTTTTTCTTTTTTATCTACAAAAATAACGGTGTCCCTTGAAGTGTAATTTTTAGCAGTGACAATTACTCGTGTATTACCCCAGGGTATCTTTACCTTGAAGGACCCATTTGCGTCAACCTTAGCAGCCATCTTTTTCCCGTTGGCCTTGATTACTTCAACATTAGCAATAAGGGGGGTCCCTGTTGTGCTATCAATTATAGTGCCCTTTATGTACTGATTTATTGCACTCCTGAATCCCATCGTAAGGGTATATGAGGCACCCTCAAGGTCGTAAACGGTTAACCCCCTTGTGGAAATTCCAGTGTTTATAAAGAAAAATGGAAGTTGAAAACCAGTACCAAGGGAGAAGTAAGGTCTTTGCCCTCCACCAAAGGTTGTACCAAGGAGTAATGGTATAAAAGTATTCATCTCAAAGGCCATTGAGAGTCGAGGCTTTGTGCTCGATAGAGCTGTATTCTTAAATCCCTGCTCAAAATCAAAATAAAACCGGAAAGGAAGTCTGTAAAAATCGTATCTCCCTGAAACCCTCAGAAGAACAGGCAGTGAAGTCCTAAAAGTGGCTCTTTCCATATGGAAGGTGTCAGAGAAGATTTCTCTTAAACTATCGGCATGGTAAAGGTCCTCCAGGTCAAAGTTTCGCGAAGAGATGGCAGCGTAACCTATTTTGCTTGAATCAGAATTCCAATAAATATTAGATAAGAAATTCTCTACCGTTAACCCCACTGTAAACTTTGGAGTAACCTCAAAGGATGAACCGAAAGTAAAACCATATCCAACTCCGGCGGGCTTTAAAAGATCCCCTGGGTTTAAAGTTGAAGTAGTATCAAAAAGTCCAAAGAGATAATTAGGTAAAGAGTATCTTACCCTTACAGTGTCAGCCACCTCAACATAAGTACCACCCACGTCAATTTTTCCAGTAACAGACTGAAAATCCACATACCCAAGCCCTATGATATATGACCCGGAAAGTCCAAAATGTACCTTTTTACCACCAATTTTTTCTTTGAATGCAAATCCTATTGTATTTTGCTGATACCAGATGGCCTCACCCTTAAAAGTTTTGAAATCATATGAAGTATTGAGTTCTACCCCATAAAGTCCTATACGGAAGAGATCCCTGGGCACTTTTACCTGAGTTGCTTGTACCATTCTACTTGCAATTCCTATGGGACCTATGGAAAGACCAAGAGGAGCGACACTAAGATACTCACTCAGAGTAAATGCGTCACCTATCCTTCTTAACACTTTCGATTTAAACTCATCAGTAATTGTGTCCATAGGAGCTAGCTCATTGTATAAACCGAGAGAGATAAGATTATTATTCAACCCTGCGTGGATATAAGGAATCATTAACACAAAGGAAGGATTATACTTAGAAGCAAGATTTTGTGGGGAGTGAAATACAGCATAGGGTCCGAAATGTCCTACGGTACCAAGCCATTCACCGTTAAATGAAATTAAGGGGTACGAAAAAGACATCCCAACAAAAGCTAGAATCAAAAAAACTTTTTTCATATACACCTCCTTACTCTTCCCTCAATTGTTGGAAATCTAGGTAACCACGAATCTTTAGGTACATGTTATATCTCAGGTAATCTTGCGGTCTGAACTTCACACTTTCACCGTAAGGAGGAACAGTAGCGATAACATGAAGATACATTGTGTCTTTTTTTAGTAATTCTCCGAAATTTCTTTCCAGTATAACCTTAAAGAAACCATACTTTTCGCTTTGCGCAAAGCCATTAGAAATTAAGGGTTGAGGAACATTGGCCATTATTACCGCTACACTATCATCCTTTTCTTTATCTAGAGCCCAGACATTCAAAATATATCCCATTGGTATTCTGTTCCAGACATTAATTCCAAATTCAATAGTGTCGAGTACTTCTTTATTTGCCCACTCAATAATTGAAGAATCTATTTCGAGAACGATTTCTTTTAGGACCAGGGTATCACCCTTGAAATTTACCTTAATTGGCACAGTATACGATAATTCCATGCTATCTACCTGTGCTGCACCCAAACTGCCTATACCCCTGAGGTTAATGCTAAAAGGACCAATAGGGACATTCCGAAGAGTTAGATAAACGGTAGTATCTCTGTAGCCCATGGGAAACATGTAAATTGCACTATCCCTCCTGACTTCAGTTCCACTCCTATAATACGATATAGAAAACACCATCGTAAGATCTGAATACACCATACCCTTAAATCTCATGCGCCCGCGAATTTCACAAATTTCACTGCCAAGTACCGTTCTCAGGGTATCCAACACATCTTCAGGTAATCCGTGACCAAAACTTGCAATAACCGTGCTATCAATGGCAAAAAACATGTCTACTATGGTTGTATCTTCACCATAGAAAATAGTATCACCTATAGTAGAAAGAAAGCGACTATTCTTCTCTACAAATTCCTGTACAGTAAATGTATCTGTGTCAAGGGGAAGAGCAACAGTCAAGGGTAACACCTTGTTTTCATTCCACTCTTCAACTTTCAGGTTACACCCTGCAAATAACACAAGCAGGGCTAAGAAAGGAACAAGAACTTTTTGCATAAAAACCTCCTTTTTATAACAAATGGTCCATTTTCCCTTTTTTTAATGTCTCCCGTAATTTCTTGATATTTTGTGCCTCCTTTACAGGAATTACTAACACAACATCTTCTGTGGATACAACAATAATATCATTAAGCCCATATACTACTACCACTGGTCCGTTTCCAATTAATATAGAGTTATTACATTCTTCACAAACAACGCTACCAATGGAGAGGTTTCCTTTAGAATCAGTCTGTAACACTTTTTTCAACGAGGGAAAAGAGCCGAGATCTTCCCACTTGAATGAAGCCTCAACCACAATAATACTTCTTTCCTTTTCCATAATTGCATAGTCAACGGAAATATTCGGGGCTTTTTCGTATAATGAAGATAGATTGGAAATATCCTCTCTTTTCAAGATCTCATAAAATTCGGGGAGGTGTTTCTTCAATGCATAATCAAAAACATCGGTTCTCCACAAAAACATACCTGCGTTCCAAAAGAACCTCCCAGAATCCAGATACTGTTTAGCTGTCTCAAAATCAGGCTTTTCATGAAATCTTAAGACCTTAAAAGCCTTATGACTTACCCTCTCTCCAATCTCTATATGACCATATCCAGTCTCTACTCTATCAGGCTTTATTCCCAGGGTTACAATGTGACCCTTTTTAGCCCAATCAATGCCATGGGTTATGTCTTCGTAAAAGTTATCCACACTTTCTATATAATGATCCGCTGGAAATATGCCAATTATAACCTCACCATACTTCCTCAAAGCATACTCATTAACTACCCCACAGGCAGGTGCAGTGTTCTTAGGCACTGGCTCTAGTATTAAAGTTGCATCAGGAAATAAAGTTCTTAACCTATCCCCGAATTTCTCATTTGAAGCGAAAATAACCTCGGCTAAATCAGGGATCCTTTTTACCCTCTCATAGGTCTCTTCAATTAACATCCTGCCACCAGTAATTCTTAAAAATTGCTTAGGGTTACTATCCCGGGAGAGAGGCCAAAATCGCTCTCCCTTGCCTCCACTTAAAATGCAAGCCACTAACTTCATAACTTAAATTATAACGTTAAAAGCATTAAAATAAAATTATGCTGAAATATCTTTTTAGTCTCCTTAGTGGGTACATTCTTGGTAGCATTCTCCCCTCTTATTTCCTGGGGAAACTCTTAAGAGGAATTGACATAAGAAAATTGGAAGAAAGAAACGCAGGCACTTTAAACACATATAAGGTTTTGGGACTAACACCCGCCATCCTGACTGGACTTTTCGATACAACAAAGGGGCTATTAGCTGCCTTGATTTCCTCAAGAATAGGCGTTGGTTATCCCTGGTGTTTCATAGCATCCATAGGTACAATTCTTGGTCATATCTTTCCTTTTTATCTGAGATTTAAGGGGGGGCAGGGCGAGGCAACGGCTATTGGGGTAATACTTTACTTTTTATTTAAGTTCCTCTACTTTAAGGAAAATTTCTGGCTGGCTTTCCTTACTTTGTTCATTTTTACATTATCAATACTATACATAGTAAAGAGAGGAAGAATCATTGGTATCTTTATACTACCTGCTGTCACAATAACTTTGCTTACCCACGCAACTTTATATGAGGCAATTTTTATTGCCCTACCATCCCTTCACGTATTTATCACATCCCTAAAAAATCGAATCAAGGAAGGATATTCCTTAAAGTCCTCAACTATCGAGAAAATCAAGTGGTCCAGATTTATTGCCAGACCCTTCGCCGTGATCTACATAATTATTTATTTTTACACCTCAAAAACTTTCATTCTCTATCTTTCAGGAGCCGTTGCGCTTTCTTTTCTCCTTTTCGACATCATCAGGCTTTCAAAACGGGGAATAAATGAAGTTATCATGAAATCACTCAGGTTTGCCCTGAAAGAAACAGAGGAGAAAACCTTCTCCAGTATGACCCATTTTACTGTTGCGGCATTTCTGAGTTTTCTCTTTTTTGCAAAAGAAATCGCTTGTGCCTCTATTATCTTTCCAGTATTTGGAGATATGTTTGCCAAACTTCTGGGCCTCGAGTATGGGCGCACAAAACTTTTCAATAAAACTTTAGAAGGAACAATCGCATACATGGCAGTTTCCATGACTATTGGGTATACTTATTCACAAATCATCTCGTTCCCCTATTTTGTAATTCTTATCGGATCTCTCGCTGCAGCGGTCAGCGAGGTATTGCCATGGGAACTCGACGACAATTTAAGTGGAGTTTTAACTTCCGCTATAGTTATGCACTTTGTTTGCCGTATCTTTTGTTAATCACCTAATAACCTATATCTTTGATAAAACTGGGCTTCTCTCTCCATTTTTCGCTAACTTTAACCCATAGTTCCAGATAAACAGGTCTTCCCAGGAAAGCTTCTATCTCCTTACGTGCTACTATGCCCAACTTTTTTATCTTCGATCCTTCACTACCTATAATGATTTTCTTTTGAGACTCTTTCTCCACATGGATAACTGCTCTTATGTAATCTTTCCCATTATGTTCTGGATCACTTTCCTTAAATTCTTCAACTTCAACAGCACATGCGTAAGGAATTTCCTCTCCATAAAGATTAAAAATCTTCTCCCGTAAAATCTCCTGAACCATAAATCTTTCGGTTCTATCAGTCAGTGCATCTTCAGGGTAATATGGAGGAGATTCGGGAAGTAACTTTTTAATAGCATCCATTGCCTCATCCAGATTTATCCTCTTTAGGATACTTATAGGAATTATTTCTTTGAAGACCTCCATCTTGCCATAGGTATCCATTACGGGTAATAATTGCTTCTTATCTGGAATAAGATCCACTTTGTTAATTAGAAGTATTGCTGGTTTGGCTTGTTCTCTTATCTTATTAACAATTTTCATATCTATCTCGTCGGGTTTTTCTGGATCTGCAATCATCACAATCACGTCAGCATCTTCAATGGCCTCAAATGCACGTTTTAGTAGCCACTTGTCAAGTTCATGCCGCGGCTTTTCCATAATCCCAGGTGTATCAAGAAACAACATCTGGTAATCCTCGCCCGTTAAGATTCCAAGTATCTTGTGGCGAGTAGTCTGCGGTTTGGGACTGATCGCCGAGATCTTGAAGTTTAGCACTGTGTTGAGAAAAGTGGATTTCCCCACATTGGGTTTCCCTACAATAGCTACATAGCCTGCTTTAAAACTCTTTTTTGAAAATTGCTCCAATTTCTACATACCTCCTCTTTACCTTTAAACTGGGTAGATAACAACCCGCAGAATTAAAAAGATTATTAACCCTCACATATGGATTAAAGTCCCTAAAAACATTAAATAACAGCTCAAGATTTGCTAAAAAAATTGACTCTTCATGTCTTCTCCACGTCCAGATTCCAACTAAATCATAGTATTTCTGCTTTAATGCCACCTCTATTTGAAGGGTATCTTTCAGCATTCTGTAAGGACTATCAAAGTGAGCATAGAAAAAAGTAAAAGATTCTGTTGTTAAGCCAAACTCATAACTTCTTTCGACAAAGTCGGTTAGAGATACGAGCTCATAAGTCAGTTGATTTGGCCTTAATGCTTTAGATAACTTTCTTTCGTTAAAGGAAACATAAAAAGGGGTCAGTCCGACAGTAATCCTTGTATTTCTACATCTTGAAAGGGACCTGAAGAAAGGGATAGAATGAATTCTTAATAGATCAAAAGAAACAAAGTCACCATAAGAGGGTTCATTGTCCACAACAAAATTAAACTGGAAATTTTCGATTTTTGATGAGAATGTGATGGAATTGATTCCACTTTTCTCGGCTTCCATCCCAATAGAGAAAAACGGTGCAAAGTAGGCTAACCCAATTCCCCAATCATGCCTTCTCTCTATTCTTTTAATAACTGGGAAAATGCTTAAATTCCCAAACTTCCATCCTAAAGAAAAGTAACCAACTGTATACATGTTGAATCTCCGAGCTTCTATCCCGGGGAAAAAGTCCGTAGAGTTACGAAATTCAATGGTCATAAAAGCTTTTTCACCCGCAAGCATTAAACCACACGTATCCTCCTGAGTGGCAAACTCCTGGAAAACTCTAAACTTAGAGTGAAAAAAGACCTCTAAAGTCCCTCTTTTGAAATCCATGCTGATCACTCCAGATTTCATTTTATCGTTTTCTAAGGAGGGTCGCATATTCACTCTCCAGTTAAGGAGTGGTGTTAGAAGAGATACTGAGTAAAAGGAGGACACAAGCTGAATAACCTTCTTCCCGCTCTCATGAAAAGCTACTGTATGGTCCAGAAAGACTTTTTCGGGCGGTTTGTAGAGGATGGAGTCTGGAATTTCCACCATAGGTGGCTTACACATAATAAATAATAGCATAATAATCATTTTTTCAGCTCTCCTTTAATCAAAGAGTACGCAATGGACCCAAAAGCAAAATTCGGAAGCCATATCGCTAAAAAAGCATTAAAAGTAGTCCTTCGCGATATCTCCTGTCCAGCAAGCAACAAAATATAATATAAAATAAAAAAGAAGAAGGAAAAGCCAAGGGCTGACCCATAACCGGAGAAACGAAATCTCATTGCTATGGGAAAAGCCAGCAGTACAAAAATAATCGAAGCGAAGGGAAGGGCAATTCTCGTGTGGATCTCAGCAAGAATAGAATTAATTCTTCTTCTGGTAAAGTACCTTGAAACTTTATCCTCCTTAGAATATGTGCTTAATTCGGCTTTTCCCTCTCTTACCTCTTTCAGCAGTTCCTTAATGCTCTTTTCCCTGTCGCCCTTAAAAACCACATCACTGTAAAAATCTTCTTTACTGGTACGTAATATTACAACATCCCTCTTAAATAGACCTCTTCTAAACTCCTCCCTCTTTTCCCCTCTCGTTTCAACAAACTCTCCATTAAAAAGTTCCATCACAATTGAGCCATTTCCTGAGGTTAAAACCTTGCCTTTTTCAGCCGAAATAAATTTTACGCCTTCACCAGTTATAGCCTGTATCTTCACTCCCACCAGCAAACCGGTCTTATCGTCTTTCTTGTCAGCAAATATCAAAAAATTCTCTATCTTGTTAAAAACCCCCGCTTCAATTTGGATCGCCGGCTTTGCTACCCTTATATCAAAGAGAACTCGTTTTAATCTAAAATTCGTTGCAGGAAGAATCCAAAAATTAAAAATCACATTACAAATGACGAGGAAAAAGAGAAATACCACCAATTTAAGGAATACAACTTTCAGATCTATACCGCTGCTCTTTAAAGCAAGAAATTCATTGTTTGTAGCAAGTTTTCCAAAAGAGATTAGCGCAGCTACCAGGAAAGACATAGGGAAGGTCATGTTAACTATGAAAGGTAATGTATAAACCACCACTTTTGTAACCATTGGCAAGGATACTCCCTTCTTTACAATTAAATCGAGTAGCTGAAAGATACTGTTTAAAAGAAGAATCATCGTGAGAACAAGAACTGAACCCAAAAAGGGTTTGAACAGATTTTCAAAGAGATATTTATCGACTTTTTTCACTTCCTAACCCTGAAAATGAAATTTAAAAGAAGCGTTAATAGAACTGATATCAGGATACTCGTGCCTATAGGTATGAAGATTGTAATACCTGGTTTTTTGATAACTATGTCCCCGGGTATCTTAAAGGAGGTAGTCTCAAAAAGATATAAAAGGAGTCCCAAACCGACCAGTACTAAACCTATATAGATCAAAAACTTACCCATGTATAAATTTTAAATGGAAAAAACTGGAAAACCAACCAGTTTTTGGTAAAAGGGCTGTTCACTTGTGGGGAAATAATGCAACCTTTAATAAACATTTTTTTCCATATATGTTTCCTTATACTTTAAAGGTGATACTGGTTCTCGGAGATTTGCATATAGGACTTGTGGAAGACAGCTCAAAAACAGAAAAGCTCAATATAATTCTTGATCGTTTTAAAGACGCTGAGATGCTGATAATGCTCGGCGATATCTTTGACTTTTATTTCGAGTGCGAGGATGTAGTAATGAATAAATACCGTGACATCATAAATTTATTGGAAAAAACCGCCAAGAAGATACCCGTTTTTTATATACAGGGAAACCATGATTTCTTTCCATTAAAAATTCTTCAGGAACGGGGGATTAAAGTAATTAAAAAAGACCTACTTCTTTTTAGGAAAGGAAAATCTTTCTATTTTACCCATGGAGATCTTCTATCACTGGAGGGCTTGACGACCAGAATTTTCCTAACATTCAAGTTGTGGCAAGTTTTGATGAAGCTATTACCGTGTAATTTTATTTATTCAATCGCTGCGGCAATTTCAAAATGGTCCAGAAAAAGATCTTCGCAAAAAAGCATTAAAGAATCCTTCAAAAAAGCTCAAAAAAGATTACTTAAAAAGTACGATTGTGTTATAACTGCTCATTTACACAAACCTTTGATTGAAAGAACGCCAGAAAATAAAATTTATTTGAACCCGGGGGATTGGCTAACTTTTTACACCTTCGCAACCCTGGAAGATAACCAGATAACTCTCTGGGAAATAAAAGACGAAATAAATAAAAAAGAGGTGGTTAAATTATGATCTGGAAAAAATATTGGTGGTTGTGGACGATTCTGGGGCTTGTTATAATAGTCAGCCTCAGCTCAGGCATCGCTCGAACCATAACTAACGAGGTAATAGTCGTGAAGATTGCTGGAACCATTCAGAGCTCTAAAGAAATCACTGAATGGATTGAGGTATCATCAAAAAGACCCCAGGTAAAGGGGATGTTAGTTATTATAAATTCACCAGGTGGTGGTATTGTTCCTTCTGATGAAATCTTCAGAAGCATACAATCTTTCAAAAAGAGTGGGAAGCCTGTAGTAGCATATCTTGGCAGTGTCGCAGCATCTGGTGGCTATTACGTGGCGTGTGCTGCGGATTATATAATATCCCACCCAATGACTATAACAGGATCAATAGGTGTTATCTTTGAAGTGCCTGTGATTAAAAATCTAATGGATAAAATTGGCGTGGAAATGGTTGTCATTAAGTCAGGGCCCAATAAAGATATAGGTTCGCCCTTTAGAAAAATGACAGATGAAGAGAGGAAAATTGTAGAAAACATCATTAATCAGGGATACAATAATTTCCTTCAGGTAGTCTCCGAGTCCCGGCAGATATCCATAGATTCCCTAAAAAAGATCGCAGATGGAAGGGTTCTAACAGGACATGATGCAAAAAAGTTTGGCCTTGTGGACACTTTAGGGGATCTTTTTCTAGCAAAATCTGAAATAAAAAAGAGGATCAAAGCTAAAGGACCTGTAATTTTTGTTGAAAAGAGAAAACTACCTTACTTTTTAAGACTTTTAAACCCAGAGGAAGAGATAACAAATTTAATACAACCAAGACTTGAATACAGGATGGTGCTCCTATGATTGAAAGATACTCTATACCAGAAATCAGGGAAATCTTTAGCGAAGAAAGAAAGTATAAAAGGTGGATCGAGATTGAGCTTGCCCACCTTAAAATACTGGAAGAGGAAGGTATAGTTTCCAAAGGTTCTTACAATGAAGTTTCACAGAAGGTTAAGGATATTGACCTCAAAAGTTTTGCAAAGCGCGCGAGGGAATTTGAAAGCCAGGTAGACCATGATGTTATTGGGTTTCTGATGGCATTAGAGGAACTTGTAGGTGAGAAGGGGAGATTTATCCATTACGGCCTCACCTCCAGCGATATAGTTGATACAGCAAATGCTTTGATGCTAAAGGAGGCGCTAAATAAACTCCTTAACGAACTCGACGAATTATTGATTGAGGTAAAAGATAAAGCAATCCAGCACAAGCACACTATTGTAATGGGGAGAACCCACGGTGTGTTTGCCGAACCGACAAGTTGTGGGCTTAAATTTTTGTACTTCTATTCAGAGCTACTGAGAAATAGAGAAAGGATACAAAGGGCAATTAAGGAAATATCTTACGGCAAGATATCCGGAGCTGTAGGGAATTATGTCTATCTATCACCCGAAATTGAGGTGAAAATTTTAAAAGAATTAGGTCTTGAAGCAGAACCCGTCTCCACACAGATCATTCCAAGGGATAGACATGCCTTTATGATGGCTCAGTTATCACTCCTTGCTTCTGCCCTTGAAAGATTTGCTCTTGAGATAAGATTGCTTCAGCGAACAGAGGTACAGGAGATGATGGAACCCTTTGGACGCACCCAGAGGGGTTCATCAGCAATGCCTCACAAGAGAAATCCCATAAAGAGCGAGAGGATATGCGGTTTAGCCAGACTTTTGAGAGGTTATATCATACCAGCTTTTGAAAACATCGCCCTCTGGCATGAGAGAGACATATCCCATTCTTCCAACGAGAGGTATATCTTTGAAGACGCTATTTGTACCCTCTTTTACGCATTAAGACTAATGAAAAGTATAATAAGAGACCTTCAGGTAAACACCGATAAAATGCGCGAAAACGCAAAAAAATTTGGGGATTTCTATTATTCCCAGGCGCTTTTGCTAATTCTTGTGAAGAAAGGGCTACCACGAAAAGACGCATATGAACATGTAAAAAGATGTTCCCATAAACTTTTATCGGATCCTACAAAAAGCCTGAGAGAAGCTGTTCTTGAAGACGAATACCTGGGAAGATTGCTAACAAAGGAGGAAATAGAGGAAGTATTTAAAACCGACTTCTTGAGGAATGTGGATCACATTTTTAAAAGGTTTGGTCTTATTTAGGAAAAAATAAGATCAGGTCTTGCAGGAAGATCGAATGAGTGCCTTTCCCCTCGTCTAAGGTAGAAAACGCCTGTCGCTGCAATCATTGCACCATTATCCACTGTGAATTCGGGATCCGGAAAGTAGATATTTACATTCTTTAATTCCCTGAAGAACTTTTCCCTTAATCGGGAATTCATGCTTACCCCTCCAACCACACCTAAATTACCAATACCGGTTATTTTCAAAGCAAGCTTAACTTTTTCCAGAAGCATATCAACAACTGCTTCCTGGTAGGACGCGCAAAGATGGGGTAAGTTCTCCCTAACATAATCCAGTCCTTTTTGCTTAACGAGGTAAAGAGCCGAGGTTTTAAGTCCGCTAAAACTAAAATTTAAACCATCAACTTTAGCCCTTGGGAAAAAATAAAACTCGGGAGAACCTTCCTTTGCAAGCCTATCCACTACTGGTCCCCCAGGATAGGGAAGACCTACCATTTTAGCAAATTTGTCTATCGCTTCTCCAGCGGCATCGTCAACAGTCCCCCCCAAAAACTCATAAGATCCAGGGCTTGACATTTTAACAAGCTCTGTATGCCCACCGCTTACTATTAGAAAGAGATACGGCTCTAAAGGTAATCCCCTGTTTAGGAATATGGAAAACATGTGCGCTTCTAAGTGATTTATACCAACAAAGGGTTTGTTAAAAAGATAGGCTAAGGACTTGCCATAAGCAAGTCCTACAAGCAGTGACCCAACAAGCCCTGGACCATGGGTTACTGCTATACCGTCAATATCTTCCATCCTTAGCCCGGCACGCTTTAGGGCTTCAACGGTAAGAGGGAGGATAAGTTTGGTGTGCATTCTGGAAGCTATTTCAGGAACAACCCCTCCAAAAATGCTGTGTTCAACATGAGTTCTGGACAGATTAACAATTACCTTAAAGTTTTCATCTACAATACCTACCGCAGTTTCATCACATGAAGTTTCAATTCCAAGGACAAACATAATAACTATACAAGTCTAACACCATCGATAAATACCATCTCAACCCTCGACATTATATCAAAAGGATGCTTATCAAACACAACCATATCAGCGTGGCTACCTCTCCTTATAAAGCCGACCATATCATCAACACCTAAAAGCTCAGCAGGGGTAGAAGTTATTGCTCTTAATGCACTAATTTCATCCATCCCTTCTTTGTAAGCCATGGCAGCGTAGATATTCAAATAATAAACCGCATTAAATGGATGGTCAGAAGTAATTGCTATTTTTATACCCTCTTTTGCAAGCCGTCCCGCATTTTTAAAATCCAGGTTCTTCGACTCCGGCTTCGAACTAACCCCAAAAAGGGGACCCACAGCGATACCCTTTACTACACCCTTTAGCTTACTAACGATAAGGGGGGCATCACTCGCGTGTTCCAGGATTATATCAACCCCAAATTCCTCCTTTAACCTTATAGCAGTTTCTATATCCTGAACAGAATGGCAATGGACTCTTAAGGGAACTTTGCCCTTTAGTACTTTCAATATATTCTCAAGTCCGATGTCGGGCTCTTTCCTCTTTTTTTCAGAGTACTTAAGGGCTTTATAAAACCATTCCCTTATCACTGCAGCAGTTGCCATCCTCGTGGAGGGGGAAGTCCTTTTCTCTCTGTAGGTGAGCTTTGGATTTTCACCAAGGGCAACTTTGAACCCCGCGTCTTTTTTCAAAATCATCTCTTTGAGACTTCCCTTTCTAAATTTAACCACTGAACCCATGCCCCCAATGGGGTTAGCACTCCCTGGGGTTACGAAAACCGTAGTAACACCACTTTTCAATGCCTTCTTTATATCTGGTGACTCTGAATTGAATGCATCCACAGCATAAAGCTGAGGAGTAGCAGGAGTTGTGGCTTCGTTTACGTCCGAATACTCTCTGGGAGCACCTTCGTCCCTCAAACCTATATGGGTATGAATATCAATAAGCCCTGGCAAAATATATTTACCCTTAAGATCTATAACTTCAACCCCCTTGGGTATCCTTCGTCGCCTAAGAACCTTGATAATCTTTCCATTCTCTACGAATATGGCTCCACCATCAATGAACTCTTGCCCTGTGAAAATCTTACCACCCAGAAGGACAAACATAGTTCCCCCTATATAAAAAGGTCATCGGTATTACGATACTGGAAAACAACCTTTCCGTTTATTAGGGTATACAGAACCATAAACTTCGGATCAAGCACGCTCTTATCCGTTATAACGATATCCGCATCCTTTCCGGGTTTTATACTACCTATCCTTGCTTCAAGACCTAAAATTTTAGCAGCATTTATGGTAAGTGCTTTCAAAGCCGTCTCTTCACTCAAGCCATGCCTTACAGCCATTTGTGCTGTGTAAAATATACCATAATGGGGGATTACAGGAAAATCAGTTGTGAAAGCAAATAAAACCCCTTTTTCTTCATAAGTCTTCGCGGTTTCTGGAGTTCTGAATTTTAACTCTTGCTTAATCCGTGTGGTAATAACAGGACCAAGCGCACAGGGAACTCCTTCCTTAGCAAGAACATCAGCTACAAAGTGCCCCTCTGTTGAGTGTTCAATTGTGAATCTTACACCAAATTCCTTCATTATCCTTATAGCAGTCAAAATATCATCTTCCCTGTGACAATGAATTTTAGCAGGATATTTACCTTCTAAGAGTCCTGCGAGAGGCTCCAGTTTAAAATCAAAAACATTTTTATCTTTTTTCTTCTTTTTTAGGTAATTATGTGCATCCTGTAGAGCTTTTCTCATAATTGCCGCATTACCCAGTCTTGTAGATGGAGTTTTTTTCTGGCTGGCGTAAACCCTTTTAGGATTCTCCCCAAGTGCCATTTTTATACCTGACGGTTGAAGAAGCACTTCGCCTATGGTTTTTACTGCTACGCCCTGTCCACCTATAACATTGGCACTTCCCGGCATAATATTTAGGGTGGTCAATCCAGATGAAATAGCTTCCTTAAATCCATCGTCATGGAAGTTAACGCCATCTAAAGCCCTTACATGGGGAGTCACTGGGTCGGTAGCCTCATTCCCATCCGATCCTTCTATATTTACTCCTTCCTCCCATAAACCTGTGTGGGTATGAACATCTATAAACCCTGGATAAATAAACCCGTCACTGGCGTCAAAGAGTAAAGCGTTCCGTGGAATTTCCATTCTTTCCCTGACATCTATTATCTTCCCATTTTTAATAACGATAAATCCCCCTTTTAAGGGTTTGTCCTCCATGGTAAAGATGTGTCCACCCTTTATAATTAAAAGTTCTTCCATACCATCTCTCCTTCTATCATGTGACCTACCACATCAGAATATAACGTATACGGCGCGTCGGAGAGGAAAACAAGGTTCGCCTTTTTACCCTTTTCTATAGTGCCCACCTCACTATCAATATTAAGAATTTTAGCAGGATTAAGAGATATAAGTTTTAAAGCATCTATCTCGGGCATTCCTAATTTTACAAAAAGCACTGACTGATGGTATAAATAATGTACAGGAATTGTGGGATGGCCAGTGGTCAACGCAAAAAGTACACCATCTTGGTAAAGTCTATAGGCAAACTTCACATAATGGTGCCTCTGA
Organism: Caldifarciminota bacterium; assembly: GCA_039803305.1. Classification (GTDB taxonomy): domain Bacteria; phylum Hydrothermota; class Hydrothermia; order UBA1063; family UBA1063; genus UBA1063. Next base: position 13,265 of record JBDRYG010000005.1, on the reverse strand, counting down.
TGGTAAAGCCTACCCGCCACAAAATACGGACCAACAATGACCGGAATTTCCTCCTCTCTTAGAGTTTTAGTAAGCATAAAACTATCTTCAGCCTCTTCAATAATCACGTTAATTCCATATTCCCGCTTTAGCTCAACTGCACGTTCTATTTCATCCTTAGTATTGACAACCATCCTAACGGCAACTTCACCTTTCAAAGCCCTCGTAATCGCTTCTAACTCAAGGTCCACTTCTTTTTCTTTCTTCTGCGCGTATCGTTTAGCTTTTTCAAACTTTTCCCTTATCAGAGCCATTATACCCATCTTTGTTGATGGGAACCTCCCTTCAGACCGCCAACGCGACCTTGAACTGTAGTTCATATTAATCCTGAGAGAAAAAGGAAACTTACGAACCATTTCATCAGCAGTGTTACCTTTAGAACAAAAAACGCCGTCAAAACCTGAAAAAACTGCTGAGCTACCTGGAGATGAAACAAAATAGGAGATACCACCCTTTATCGCATCCTTAATACCCTGATCCTTAGGGTAAAATGCGTCTATTGAGCGTAAATAAGGAAGTGAAGGATTTGTAGACTCATCAACATCGTAATAGTTGAAACCTGCCCCTTCCTCCGCAAGTCCTAAAGCAGTCGATGAATCAATAAACGAAGGTAAAATCCATAGCCTTGAAGCATCTATTACAACAGCATTATCGGGTTTTAAATCGGAGATATCAAGAATTTTATCCCCCTGAACAATAATATATTTATTCTCAAGGGGACTATTTTCTCGCAGAGTTAAAATTTTACCTCCCCTGATGGCGTACATAAAATCTCCTTGTTTTTCAATCAAATTCAATTTTTTAGTTCATATTACGAACAATCAAATAAAGGCCATATTGACAGTTCACTAAGTCAGAACTATCATTTTATAAAGAAACAGGAGGTTTTTTATGAGAAGGTTTATAAGCATTGCGGTAATAGCAGGCATAGCTTTAATTATGAGTTGTGCCAGCCCAAATCAAGTAAATGAACTACAGAAGAAGACCAGTGATCTTGAGACAAGAATTACAGCTCTTGAAGCAAAGATTGATTCCTTAAATTCCACAATTGAGGAATTAAACAAAGCTACTGCACAGGGTGTATCAGCCGCACAATTTGGAAAAATGGCAAGTGATGTACAAGTCCTCAAAGGGAAAGTAGCAGACCTGGAACAGAGGGTAAAAGAGTTAAGAACAGCAGTAGATGTCCTTAAAAGGAAATAAATAGGGGAAATAAATAGGAGGAAAACCATGAAAAAGCTATTATTTGCTATACCTGCCCTGATGTTGGTGTTAACTGCCTGTGTCCAGCCTGTAGGCGATATTACACCAGGCAACCTTGAAGTAATGGCTTACGGTGATGGGACCAAGGTAAAACTTACCTGGGAGCCTCCCGTAGACGAAATTGACGGATATATTCTATACTTTGGAAATACCTGCCTTGATACAATTGCTCCCACTATCACATCCTACATTCACGATCCACAAGGTTATGTGGGCGTCTACAAACTTTATGGTTATAAGGGTGATTCTATTTCCGAACCGGTTACAGTATCTATAGAGCCAGTTGTTTCTACAAATATAACTATTTACGAATTCAACAATTCTGCTGGCAATTCAGGGCTTGGTTTCAACGACCAATTCCAGGCATCTTCTTATCCTGTTACAGGAACAAATCCTCAGGAAAATGTTGATTTTTACTATACAAACTGGGCACCTGGCTTTTCTGGTGGAGACATGTACATAGCCTCAGCGGATCAAATTGCCAATGACCCCGGAAGAATAACAGCGCCAACAACAGGTTGGAGAGTTAACAAGATAAAAAAGACATCGCCAATAAACGGTATTGTTACAGAACCTGATCTAGAGAAAGATTTCGCTATAGAGAATGCTACATACTGCATTAAAATAACAAGAACAAATGCTGTCCACTACGGGACCTTAAAGCTCGGTGGTGTCAGCAATGCAATGACTACAGTTGTAGAAGCAAAGATTCAAAAAGTTCCGGGACTTAAGGTTATCGGGAGATAGGATCTGGGAAAACCCAAACAAAAAGGGGCTCCGTACGGAGTCCCTTTTTGTTTATCTAAAATATCTCGCCTCCTTACCTATTTTAAACCTCACTTTATTTTGTGTCTTCCTATTCACTTGCACGGCTTCAACAGGACATCGGTGGATACAGGCAGTACAAAACTCGCAATCATCACCAAAAATGACTTTTCCCTCCACAACCTTTATGTTTCCCCTTGGACAGACTTTCACACATACACCGCACAGATTACACTTCTCATCGACAAATAATTCTTTCTTCCATCTTTCAACCCTTCTCCAGAATTCCTTTGCAATAAGATTTGTAAGGCATGAATACAGTTTTGACCTAAGCCTGACGGGTTTCTTCGTATGTAAAGATTTTATGATGGACTTATAAATAAAATTCAATTTGAAAGTATGAACCCTATTAGGTAAAAGATACAGGAATTCAATGGGACTCCCTTTTCGGGCAGTTAGTAGAAACAAAGTATCAGCAAGCATTATATCAGAGAACCCAACAACGCTATACCCTTTATTTTTAAGAGTCATAAAAACCTCATAAGCTGCATTACCAAGTATTAGCCCCTTTGTGAAAATAAGATAAAAATCACCTCGCCCGGCTGGAATTTCTTCAAGAAATTTCAGCACAGTTCCCGGTGCACGATAAGCATAAACAGGAGTAGCCAAAACATTTATATCGTAATTTGAAAAATCCGGAATATCGGAGCCTTTTTTGATATTATAAAGGCATACATCATGTCCGTCTTTTAAAAACCTCTCTTTGAGAGAACTGGCAACTAACTGAGTGTTCCCCCCACCAGTGTAGAAGAGGATCTGAACCTTGTGCTTCCGCATAGCTTTTATTTTATTACACGAACTTTGATTTTCTAAATGCCTTTGATTATAATTATACCAGGGAGGCAAGAGTGAAGAAGGTTGGAACTTTCATAGTTGGTCTTGGTCTGGGGATAATTTTAGGTGCTTTAATAGCGCCTCAACCAGGTACCGAAATTCGGAAAAAGTTGAAAGAAAAAATCAGAAAGCCCGACATTAACGAAAGAATCTCAAAAATTAAATCTCTCTTCTCAAAATATGAGGTACAGAGTTAATGCTATTTAAAAAGAAGAAAGAGCTTGAACCTTCGAAAAGAGAAGTACCTGAAGGACTCTTCGTGAAATGCGAAAGTTGTGGAGAGATGATCTATAAATCTATTCTAGAAAAAAATTTTCTCGTATGTCCGAAATGTGGATTTCATTTTAGAGCCAATGTAAATGTTTACAAAAGTCTGTTATTAGACATAGGCGAATTTGAGGAAACAATCGCAGAACACCTTGAAAGTCTCGATCCATTAGAATTCCCTTCTTATAAAGAAAAATTAAGACAAGCACAAGGGGCAACGGGATTAAAAGACGCCGCCGTTGCTGGTATAGGGACAATAGGTGGCAAAAAAGCAGTTTTTTTTATCACTGATTTTAGGTTTTTGGGTGGCAGTATGGGATCAGTATACGGCGAGATATTTTACAGAGCCTGCGAAAAAGCACGAGAAAAGAAAATTCCTTTGATTTCTGTAACTTCTTCGGGTGGCGGAGCTCGCATGCACGAAGGCATATTTTCCTTAATGCAAATGGTTAAAACTACCATAGGAGTGGAACTCTTAAACGAGGCAAAGATACCGTTTATCTCCGTCGTCTGTGACCCCACAATGGGTGGAGTAATGGCTTCTTTTGCTTCCTTAGGAGACCTGAATATTGCAGAACCCGGTGCTCTTCTTGGTTTCGCAGGACCCAGAGTTATTGAGCAAACTATAAAGCAAACTTTACCCCCTGGATTTCAGAGGAGTGAGTTTTTACTACAGAAAGGTTTTTTGGACATGGTAGTTCCAAGAAAAGAACTAAAAAGTACCCTAATAAAGATTCTTGATTATTTGGGGGCATAAAATGGCGGATGTGAAACTAATTAATGTCACGAAAATTTTTCAAAGGGGCAATGCAGGTGTAAAAAACGTAAGTTTCTACGTTGAAGATGGTGAATTTTGCGTTATTCTTGGCCCATCAGGATGCGGTAAAACAACTACATTGAGACTTATTGCGGGCTTAGAATATCCAACTTCGGGTGAAATTTATATAGGGGGAAAATTAGTTAATAATGTAGAGCCGAAAGATAGGGAAATTGCAATGGTTTTCCAGAACTACGCCCTTTACCCTCATATGACCGTGTATGAAAATATGGCTTTTGGTCTAAAGATGAGAAAGGTTCCAAAAGATGAAATTCACAAAAGGATTATGGAGGCAGCGGAGTTACTTGACATCGCACATCTTCTTGACCGTAAACCAAGAGAACTTTCAGGTGGTCAAAGACAAAGAGTAGCCGTTGGAAGGGTAATAGTTCGACAACCAAAAGTATTCCTGTTTGACGAACCGCTCTCAAATCTTGATGCAAAAATGAGGGTCAGAATGAGAGCAGAACTTGCAAGAATTCATAGACAGCTAAAGACTACGACTATTTATGTAACTCATGACCAGGTAGAAGCAATGACTTTGGGTCAAAAAATAGTTCTGATGAAAGATGGTGAGATCCAGCAAATTGGTGATCCTATGACCCTTTATAACTCTCCTAAAAATAAGTTCGTAGCAGGGTTTATTGGTTCACCACCCATGAATTTCTTTGAGGGTGAACTTGTAGAAGAGGCAAATAACCTTTATTTCGCCGGAAAAATAGGGAAATATAAACTTCCTGAAGATACAAGAGCCATTTTAAGGGCTTCAACCGCCAGCAAAATAACCCTTGGAGTAAGACCAGAGGATATACAACTTGGCAGTGGCGATTTTAAAGCGGTAGTTGAATTTCATGAGCTCCTTGGAAATGAGACCGTAGTTTATCTTAAAAGTGAAGATATACAAATTACGGTCAGAATACCCTCGAGTGTCCACATCGAACCTGGTGAGCAGGTTAGCTTCGGATTTACAGGAAGGATACAACTTTTTGACGGCGAAACGGAGGAAAATTTATTACAAAGATAATAACTTTTTTAAAAAAATTTCTCCAGAAGATCCAGGAAGACGAAATTTTTGGGAAAGCCTCTTCATTATCATATATGACAATCTTTGCATCAGTACCTGCGATATCTTTAATATTTTTTCTTTTTGCAAGATTCACAATATTCTCGGACCTTTACGAAAAATTCAAAACATTCATATTTACCTATTTTATACCCCAGAGCGGGCTTGCTTTTGAAAGGAAACTTGACGAACTACTAAAGAATATCGGTTCCCTTGAGATCTTCGGTGTAATAGCCCTCATTGTGACCTCCATCCTCGTTGTTGACTCCGTTGAAGGAAACATTAATAGAATATGGGGCATTCAGAAGAAAAGACCTCTTCTTTTAAAAATGGCTTCCTATTGGGCATTCATTAGTCTTGTGCCTGTCCTTATAGCCCTTTCCTTTTACATTTCAACAAGGCTTGCATCCTTTGGGTTTTTAAAAGTATTGGGAGAGTCAATAGTCTTTCGCTCAGCCCAGTACATTATACTTCCATTTTTGATAACAACCGTCGCGTTTTTTATAGTATACTTTTTTCTTCCCAACGCAGAAGTTAATCCTTTAGCAGCTTTAGGTGGCGCATTAATTGGCGCAACGCTATGGGAAATTACGAAATGGGGGTTTGACGCATATATCGTTTATCTCTCCACCATACCCAAGTTTTATGGAACACTCGGAAACATACTTGTTTTTATCTTTTGGATTTATCTTTCATGGCTTTCCCTTTTACTCGGTGCAGAGATAGCTGTCTTTATAGAAGGAGAACCTGGCCGCGCTACGCCGACATTTTTATTCTCTGTTCTACTTTTTACTTACAAATATTATGAAGATGGAGAACCTGCGCCTGTTAAGGAAATTGCAAAAAAGCTTAAAATAAACAGAGCAAGGGTGAGGTTTGCCTTCAGAATCCTTGAATCTAAGACTCTGGTTGTAGAAATCAAGAAAGGACTCTTTGTCCCGGTTAAACATCCAGAAAAGGCATACATAAAGGATGTTTTTTATAATCTTGGCTTAATCAACCTTGCAAACAATAGCACTTCATTTGTATGTGAGGAAGCTATCAGCTTCATAAAGGGGAAAATAGATTTAAACATACAAGAACTGACAATAAAGGAGGTCTTGCCATTAGTACCGAAATTATAGTAGCACTAAACACATCATCAATAGAAGAAGCCCTTAAATGGGTTGATACCCTCGGAGAACTCCAGAAGTTTTACAAAGTTGGATTACCACTGTATCTAAGATACGGGAAAGTGATTATCGATGAACTCAGAAAAAGAGGTAAAAGGATATTCCTTGATTTAAAACTTCATGACATTCCGTCGGTGGTAGCGGAAAGCATCAAACCCTTCGAAAGAGGTGATGCGGAAATTCTTACTATTCACATAACGGGCGGAGAAAAGATGTTGAGGGAGTCAATTCATGTAGCACGAGAGAAAGGAATAAATTTGGCGGGTGTTACTTTACTTACAAGCCTCTCTCGACTTGATGTTCAAAGATTATTTGCATATCCCTGTGAACTCGAGCGAGTTGTGGAAAGCATGATAACTGTTGCAGTAGAATGCGGCCTTGACTTTGTGGTGCTTTCTGGTCAAGAAGTAAAAAAGATAGGACTCAACTTTAAAGGTAAAATAGGCTTCATCGTCCCGGCAGTTAGATTGGAAGGGGAAGAGGTTCAGGATCAGGAGAGAGTCATTTCCCCTCAGGAAGCTAAGGTGCTGGGAGTTAATTATATCGTTGTGGGTAGACCTATAACCCATTCTACTGATCCCGTACGGGCTCTACAAATGTATCAAAAAGCATTAGAATGAAGTTTCTACTTTTACTATCATTAATTACCTACTTTGTACCATTTACGATTGAAGAAGGTCCAAAAAATTTCCTGTTGCAGAATCCGTTTAAAGATAGAATTTATCTTAACGGCATTCCAGTCTATTTATCAAATTACCAGCCTCTGTACTTTGAGAGTAAGAACATTCAGCAGAAATTCCCTTATTTGTATCTTGGTTATTTTTCTGATTCACTTCTAAAGCCATCTCTTTCGCCATTTTCCATAAAGAAGGGAGAAATATCCTGGATTGGTGCCGTGTTTAAATCGCCTATCAGTAAGAAAGATAACCAGGTTGTCTTCTTGTTTTCTAATAAAAGAGAGACAGAATTTAATTACTCCCAGATTTTAAGTTCCTTGAAAATCGAAGGAAACATGAAAGCTGAACTTTCCTATGCAAATATACGTGGTAAGTATTGTTTCTCCTTCTTTGGCAACTCCAAAACCATAGCTGTTAAAATTGCCCGTGGGGATTTCTGGGATGGAGAACTTTCCTTTAAGCCCTGGGAAATAATAGGCATTAGACTTCAATCTGAAGGTACAATTAAACATTTAACTTTAACAAACGAAAATTTTGCCATAGGTGTGGATCTCGAAGGGAAAAATCTAACTCCCAGGGGAGCATTGCTTATCAACAGGGGCAAACTCCATGTTGCCCTAGGTTACGGTAAGAATCTATTTAACGGCAGGATTGAGGAGTCCTTGCACAGTTTTATTTGGATAGGGGCCCCTCGATTATGGTTAGGAATTGAGGGTAAATTAGGCAAAAAAGGCATTTTTACACGAGATTCAGATACTCTAATATCATCCCGCTATGCCATGTCAATAATTGGCGTATCCCAGAGTGATTATGTTGATGGTTATGTTCTTTATTCTTATCCCTCGACCAAACCATTTAAATTGGGCATATTTAAAAGACTACAATTCAAAAACGGCGAGCTGGAAATTGAACCCGGTTTTAATCTTCAAGCTAGCCCGATTGAGCAAAAATTAACCGGAAAATTTTACCTGATACTAACTCTCTTTAAAGCTGTGGAATTCCGAGGTGGTTATGAGTATCCTGCCACTGGAATGTACTTTGGGGCTGGTGTTAACCTTCTTGACTAAAATCGAAAGGTGGGTAATAGATCCCCTTTTCCGTGATTATACCCGTTATTAGTTCTGCAGGTGTTATATCAAAAGCAAAGTTTTTAGTCTGAACATTTTCGGGTGCAATAGGCATTTCCCTGTATTTTATAACCTCGTTTTTATCCCTGATCTCTATTTTAATCTCTCTACCAGACGGAACTGAGGGGTCTATAGAAGAAGTTGGTGCAACAACATAAAAAGGTACACCGTGATATTTAGCCAGTACAGCAAGCATATAAGTACCAACTTTATTTGCAGTATCACCATTCTTCGCAATTCTATCAGCTCCCACAAATACAGCATTAATTTTCTCCGTTTTCATTATGAAAGCTGCCTGATTATCAGTGATAAGTACAGGTTCAATTCCATTTTCCAGAAGCTCCCAAGCGGTAAGCCTTGCACCTTGCAATACAGGTCTTGTCTCCAGAATGAAAACCCTTGATAGTTTGCCCTCTGCCTTGGCTTTGTAGACAACTCCGAGAGCCGTTCCTATGTGATTTGTAGCAAGGTAACCGGTGTTACAAATAGTCATAACTATACTATTTTCAGGTAGAACCCGGATGCCCTCCTTTGCTATTTTTTCACACCTATCCCCCTCTTCTTTGTCAATCGCTTCAGCTTCCCTCAATATTAAACTGACAAACTCTTCTTTTAAGCTCCCCTCAAATCTTTTTATAGTCCTTTCAATTCTATCTAAGGCATAAAAAAGATTCACAGCTGTGGGTCTTGTCTTACGAAGCTCTTGACATGCCAGAAGTCCAACTTCCTTCAATTCCTCTACACCATTGACATCGGCATTCCTAACCACTTGAACGACTGCATAAGCTGCAAAGATCCCGATAAGAGGAGCCCCCCTGACCTTTAACTTAACAATAGCCTCTATCGCATCCTCCAGCGTGTAAATGTACTCAAACCTTACTAAATCGGGCAGTTTCGTCTGATCTATGATCTTTATAGTATCCCTGAAAATTTCAACAGGTTTTATCATCGTCTTACCTTGATCCTTTTACCATCTATTTCACAGTATACTTCAAACCCCTCAAAATACCCTTTTTCATCAAGGGTTCCATGAAAATCAGTTCCACCTGTTATCATCAGGTTATTCTTAAAAGCAATTTCAAAAAGAATATTCTCTATATACTCAGGATTTTTGGGATGATACACCTCAATCCCATCCAGTCCTGATTGTAGCGCAAGATTTATTACATCTTCCATGTTGTTTAGGAGTCCTGGATGAGCAAGTACTGCAACACCTTGCGAGTTATGTATAATATCTATGGCCTCCTTTATGGAAATCTTGAACTTTTTCACATAAGCAGGTCCTCCGTCCCCGATATACTTTGCAAAAGCCTCTTCAATTGAAGATACATATCCTTTTTCTACCATCTCTTTTGCCACATGGGGCCTTCCTATTGATTGTTTTTCATCAAATTTTGCCACATCTACACTTAATTCGATACCCATGCTCCTCAATTTTTCAATCATTTTTACAAAACGTTCCTTTCTTGCCTCTCTAAACACTCTAAGATAATTAAGCAAATCTGGAGAGTTTATGTCAATAAAATAACCGAGAATATGAACTTCCTGCCCCTTGTGCTCAGCTGAAAGTTCAATACCCGTGATTACCTCAATACCTAACTTCTCTGCCTCTTCCTGAGCCTCATTAATACCCTCAATAGAATCATGATCAGTGATAGAAATAATTTTTATCCCTTTCGTGTAAAGGAAATACACCAGATCTTTAGGTGTATAAAGCCCATCAGATTTTGTGGTATGAAGATGTAAATCACACCTTAGCATAAGAAAAGTTTAAAGAAAAAAGCATGAAACGAGAAAAAAACTGGAATAATTCAAGAACCAGAAACTATTCTTCAGGTATCTCAAAATCCCAAAGGTCTATGTATTTTTCTCTTTTTTGCATAAACCTTAGGTAATTCTCATCTTTTTTAATTTCTTTTTCCTGAAATTCCTGCGAATTTTTCTTCCCTTCATCTTCATGGTGAAAATCTACAACAAAATCGGCAAAATCGTGAACCTCTAACTGTTCAAATTCTGAATTAACAATATCCGGGTCTACTGCGGAAGCATCGGTATATTCTCCCATATTGTAACTTTCACTAAGAAGATAGGGGACTTGTTCCCCAATTAAAAACTTTTCTAAAACTCCACCTAAAACAATATGTTCAAGGACCTCAATCGCAGTATTTCGAACTAACTCGTCACTTTCCCTTAGACATTGAACTAAAATCCTTAAGATCTCCATTAGTTCATCTTTTGTTTTAAAAGAAGCATTTGAGATCTCCCTCAACAATGGAGTCAACTCTTCTCCTCTAGCCCGTTTGATTTTCATTATCAAACTATTTAAATCTTCCATAATTAAAGCATTATAAAGCACAAACAAAAAGTTTCTAAATCAAATCTTGCGAATGCTTCTCCTGTTTTTATCCTTATTAAAGATCCAAAAGAAAAAGTACCTGGGAATGGCTTTGAATATACACGAGAAACATTTTAAAATTCAAAAATGAGCAAGTTTACATATATTGATACTTTAAAGGAAAAAATTGGTGAAGAGGTTGAAATCCGCGGATGGCTTTACAACAAAAGATCTTCCGGAAAAGTCCGATTTATCATTGTGCGTGACGGAAGCGGATTCTTACAGTGTGTAATGGTAAAAGGGCAGATTGAAGATAGATACTTTGACCTCTTCGATGAATTATCCCTCGAAACCTCACTCATCGTCAAGGGGCGGGTAAGAGAGGACAATAGAGCGCCCGGGGGGGTGGAACTTGATCTTTCCTTCATCGAAATCGTACAGAAATGTGACAACTTCCCTATACCAAAGGTTAGAGAGGATAACATACCAGACCCAGGGGTATTACTTCCCATTAGACACCTGTGGCTTAGAACTCGTCGTCAATGGGCTATCATGAGAATTAGACATACCATTGAAAAAGCTATACATGACTATTTCGACAACCTTGGATTTATCAGGATGGATTCCCCTATACTAACACCTGCAGCTTGCGAAGGCACAACTACCCTGTTTGAGACTGATTATTTCGGCGAAAAGGCCTATTTGAGCCAATCGGGACAGCTCTACCAGGAGGCAACCTGCATAGCCCACGGAAAAACTTACTGCTTTGGCCCAACCTTTAGAGCTGAAAAGTCCAAAACCCGAAGGCACCTAATGGAATTCTGGATGGTGGAACCAGAAATCGCATATGCTGAACTTCCCGATGTCATGGAAAACGCAGAAGGCCTCATAGTATATATCGTTGAGCAAGTTCTTGAGAAAAGGCAGGAAGAACTTAAAATTCTTGAAAGAGATATCTCAAAGCTGGAAAAAGTTAAAAAGCCATTTCCGAAGATTAGCTATACCGAGGCAATAACCCTTCTTCAAAAGAAAGGTTTTCCAATTAAGTGGGGAGATGATTTCGGCGGAGATGAAGAGACAGCCATTTCAGAGGAATTTGACAAGCCAGTAATTGTGCACAGATATCCTGCAAAGATTAAGGCCTTTTACATGAAAAGGGATCCAGAAAATCCAGACTTAGCCCTTGCTATGGATATTCTTGCACCAGAGGGTTATGGCGAAATTGTAGGAGGGTCGCAAAGAGAGGACGACCTTGAAACACTGTTACAGAGAATAAAAGAACATAATCTACCTCAAGAGGCTTTTGATTGGTATCTAGACCTGAGGAGATATGGGTCCGTACCCCACGCGGGATATGGATTGGGTCTTGAGAGAACGGTAGCGTGGATCTGTGGCCTCAAACATGTAAGAGAAACTATCCCGTTCCCAAGAATGCTTGAAAAAATATACCCATGAGCCTTGTATACCTTTCCCTTGGTTCCAACCTCGGAAATCGCGAGGAGAACCTTAATAAGGCAATACAAGAACTCTCAAAAATTGCTCGAATATTAAGGATTTCAAATTATTACAAAACCAAACCTTATGGATACCACAAGCAGCCTGATTTCATAAATTGTGCTGTCTCTATCGAGACATCCCTGACACCTCAGGAATTACTTAAAGAGATAAAAAACATCGAGAAGAGATTAGGAAGGGAGAACAGAGAAAGATGGAGAGAGAGGATAATCGACATAGACATTCTATACTATGATAATCTCATTATAAATCAGGAGAATCTCAAGATACCCCATCCTGATTTGGAATACAGAGAATTCGTGCTAAAGCCCCTTTCTGAAATTGCAGAGGACTTCTTGCATCCTATTTTAAAAAAGTCTACTAAAAATCTTCTTGAAGAACTAAGGGATAAACCGTATGTGGATTTCTTAGAGACTTCACCTGGAAAATTCTTTTTTGCTGTTAGGGGCAATGAGGTCGTTCAGACTTCTTTTAAAGAAATTAGGGGTAGGAGAGAAAATAACGCATTACTTGAACAATTAAGAAATCGTCTAATGGAATATTTTGAAGGCAAACCCACGGATTTTTCGAATTTTACTTTACGTATGGAAAATGTCCCTCCTTTTTATCAGAGGGTTTACCATTATTTAAGAAACTATATTAAGTGGGGGAGCGTTATTACTTACGGAGAACTCGCTATAAAAGTAGGGTGTAAGAACGGAGGAAGAGCCATTGGAAATGCCATGGCTCGCAACCCTTTTCCAATTTTGGTACCCTGCCACAGAGTTTTGAGAAAAGGAAATAAACTAGGAGGTTTTGGCGGTGGAGAAAACTGGAAAAAATATTTACTTAGCATTGAAGGTATTGTTATTTAGCCTTCTCCTGGCTGCATTTGCATGTGCTATCAGATCTGCAAAAAGTGGGATCATTGATCTAAAAATAGAGCCCTTATCCTGTGAATTAGCTTCTATTGAACTCTCCAAAATAGATATGCTTTTTAAAATCCGTGTTACAAACCCCTCAAACAGAGACTTACAAATCAATTTAATGACCTACGAATTCTTTGTAAACAATGAGTTAATCTCGAGGGGAGATTACATAGAAAGGCCAGTTAATGTTCGTGCAAAATCAACAAGAACTTTGGATCGGTTTATTCCAATACCTGAAGAAAAGCTAACAGAAAGTGTTAAGATTTCTCTGCGAGAAAGAAAAGGTATATATAGGATTAAACTCCAATACAATTTATCTACAGGAGAAATTAGAGAAAAAACCCTGATATTACCTATTAAGGGGATGTATTAAGAATCTTACAATGGCTCTCACACAAAATAAATGAATAAATTAAGGGCAAA
>JBDRYG010000004.1:0-41929 GCA_039803305.1 Caldifarciminota bacterium | reverse complement strand
AGCGCCTTTTGAACGGATTCTTTAATAAGCATCGCATATTTAACTTTTTCTTTTCCACCTTTCGATAAAGCAATTCTACCATAGGAGGCTGCTAAGTAAGTCCATCCCCAGTCTCCATCAGGTTTTATCTCGGTGGCTTTTTTAGCAAATTCAAGAGCTTTGTTGTAGTATTCTTCTTGTTTTTTAGGGTCTATCTGATCTTCACCGATATTTAGGTAGCACATGGAAAGTCTCCAGAGGGCTTCATAATCACCTGGTTCTTTTTGGAAAGCAGTTTCATAAAATTTCAACGCTTCCTCATATTTAAGTTGAGTAAAAAGGGAATCGCCTTTTATTAGGAGTGGGTTAAGAGCAGCTAAAAACAATAAAAACAACAACATAAGACACCTCCTGTTATTTTTTATTATAGCTCTTTACCTATGAAGTTCAAATACCATCAAAATGTGCAAAAGTTATGTGAACCGTTGACGACTTTCTAGCAAATCTCTGCTTTCCATGGGAAATAGTTATTGTCAATGACCTTTCAGCTCCTGGGGTTTCTGATTTTTTCAGAGATTTGGAAAAGGAGGTTATCCAGAGGCTTGAGAAGGGTTTTCTTTACATGTTTGAATTCCAGTGGCTCTACCCTCTTAACTTCTTTTACATGTGGTAAAATTACTGCACTAACTAAAAACCTTAGAATACCCGATAGGATGAAAACCTGGATAATATTACCCGAAGGTATGTTTTTGAGAAAATTATAGGAGGCTAAGTACCCACCTAAACTTGCTGCTATGAATACCATGGTAGAATTTAAGATGTTGTAATAAGTGACACATATTGCCAATTTCTGTCTTGTTACGGCATCGTAGATAAAGTTAGAGGATGATATGTTAAAACCTGCCCAGAGGAACCCTGAGTAAGCTTCAATAAAGAATAGAAAGTAAAAGGCAAAACCTTTGTCCATGAAAGCTGTGGAGGCCCAGATTATCGGGATAAGCGGAATGAGAAATGCATTGATTTTTAATATTTTCAGGTTACCAAACTTATCTCCCAGTTTACCCCAGAAGGGCATTGACATTAGGCTCGTAATAGAGGAGGCAAGGCTTACAAGTGTGAATTGAGAGTAAGAAAGCCCAAGGTGTTTAAGCATGTAAACTGCAAAAAATGGCCCTGCGATAGCTACAGAGAACATGAAAAGGTTTACAAAGGCTGTGAACTTGCCGAAATTACTGTTTGGCATTAGTTTGATAAAATCCAAAAGACTAAAATAGTAGCCTTTATGTGATTTAAAGGGAGGCTCGTACTGCTTTCTTAACAGGTTTGCTGAGAAAATTCTTGCAATAAAAGCTATACTAAAAATGCCTAAAAACCCGACGTATTCTAACTTTGTTTTTTTCGCAAGGTCTAAAATAAACCCTGCTATAAGCATGGATGACAAACTGGCAAATCCGACAATTTTATTTCTTTTTCCAAAGTAGCTACCGAGGCTTTTTTCATCGACCAGATCTTTCATCCATGAACTCCAGGCTGGTGCAAATATACTACCTGAAGCAACGAGAATTGTATAGAAAATCACCAGGAACCACGGGATCATTGGAGACTTCGTTTTGAGAGGGAAGTAAAAAATTGCTAATAACAGGATTAATAGCCAGGAAATACCCTGTGTGAAAGCTCCCCAGAATGAGAGAGCTTTTCTCGATACTTTTTCCCCTAAAATTTTCAAGCTAAAGTATTGTATGGTTGCCGAGGCTATTTGTGGGATTGAAGTGAGAAAACCTATGATCTTATTCGAAGCCCCAAGAAGCAGGGCATAAGGGGTTATATATCTTAGACCCATGCCTTCCATGATAGAATAAGCAATTCCTTCTTTTATACTTATTTTGAGCGCTTTTTGGATTTTTTCTTTGTCTTTCATTTTATTTGCAATATTTTATATTCCACGCTGCGTATTTAGAAAACACAGGGTCTACCATATACTTATAATGTATGATAGTCTACGGAAAGAATCAGGTATTGGAGCTCTTAAAAAGCTCTCCAAGGAAGGTTGAGAAGATACTTATTGCTCAGAAAACTCACATACCAGCAGAGCTTTTGAATTTTTTAGAGAGTGTTGACGCACCTATCATTCATGTTGAAAAAGCCAAACTGACAAGGCTTGTCGGCAATGATCGCCATCAGGGGATAGTTGCTTTAGTGAGAGAACTTGAATTTTCTTCTCCTGAGGACATCGTTAATGAGACATTGGAAAAGAAGGGTGTTATTCTAATTCTTGATCATGTAAAAGATCCGCAGAATCTGGGAAATATCATGAGAAGCGCAGAAGCTTTCGGAGTTACGGGTGTTATAGTACCCGCATTAAGGGCTTCAGGTTTTACGGAGTCAGTAGTTAGGGCTTCTGCTGGTGCAGTTTTTAATCTCAGGGTCGGCCTTGTGAAAAATGTTCTTAATTTTGTGCGTAATATCAAAGATGCTGGTATCTGGGTTTATGCGTTAGAGAGAGGTGGTAAAAGCTTATTTGAGGTCGTTTATAATTTTCCAGTTGCAGTTGTTGCTGGGGCTGAAGACGAGGGGGTATCTAAAACTGTTTTAAAAGAAGCAGATGAAATTATTACAATTCCCATGGTTGGTAAAATCAACTCTCTAAATGTTGCATCGAGCGTCGCTATAGCTCTTTCCTTCGTGTCGAACAGGAGGGCACTTTAGATGGCAAAAAAGTATTTCGTGAGTAACCTGCCCAAGTTTGTAGGTGAAGAAATAGAGGATGTATTTCTGATAAAGGATTTAATTGACAGAAATACCAAGGACGGACAGGGTTATTTAGAGGTTGTGATTGCTGATCTTTCAGGGTCTCAGATTGCTCGTGTCTTTGATAATGTGGATGAGATGAAAGTGAAAATTGAGAAAGGGCGGGTTCAGAAATTGAAGCTCTCCATATATCAATATTCGGGAAATCAAGTGGGTATAAAAGTTCTTGGTGTGGAACGCGCCTCTTCGTATGATGTGAGGGATTTTATTCCTGCAGGTCCCAAGGACCCGGAAAAGCTATTTGGTGAACTTAAAAAATATATAAACTCCATAAAAAACCCTTACTTACATGAACTATTAAGGAGGATTTTCCTGAGTGATAAGACAGAGGAGGACAAGGACTTTAAAGATCGGTTTCTAATAGCACCTGCCGCAAAACAAAACCATCATGATTACATAGGAGGTCTAATTGAGCATACTCTCAATGTAGTTCGTGCCGCGGATAGTCTGACTAAAATGTACGAATCTATAGATAGAGACCTTATCATTACTGGTGCTCTCCTGCACGATATCGGGAAGGTTTATGAATATGAGTTCACGCCAGATATTGACACGAGCGATATAGGACGGCTTTTGGGGCATATTATCATCGGTTTTGACATAGTGAACAAAAAGATAAAAGAAATTGAATTTATGAGAAAGTTTCCTGATGAATTAAAGATGAAAGTCCTTCACATGGTGCTTTCACATCACGGAGAACTTTCCTTCGGGTCACCAGTAAAGCCAGCTTTTTTGGAGGCTCAAATTTTACATTTTCTCGATGATCTTGATGCAAAAGCTGATATGTTCCGAAAAGCTTATGATATGAGGAGTGATACTAACAGAAGGTGGTCAGAGTATTTAAACCCTTTAAAACGATCCGTTTATCTGGGTGAACCGGAGGATGAGGATTGAAAGACATCTGGCTTGAAAGTGCTTTTGAAGATATCCTTAAAGCAGAGAAGAAACTGAAAATGGGAGATTATAAAAGTGTTTGCATACTTTCGCGGATTTCAGCAACTAAGTCCCTTTATGCTGCCTTGCAGAATGTTGAAAATGATTTTAAGTATGTCGATGATCTTCAAGAGCTCTTTAGAAAGTTAAAGCAACATGACAATGATTTTGAAGATTTAACCTATGATGTCGAATTTCTTTCGAGATTTGTTTTATATGAAGATATAGTCACACCTTATGTAGTGGATAAATGGCTGGGTCTTCCTACTGAAGATGAAGCTAAAAGGGCACTGAATATTGCCAAAACCTTGTTCGAGAGAATCAAGTCTCTTTAGCAGTCATTTCCGTCCACTTTTGTGCTAATAAGTCTCGCCTGGGTTTATACACTGTTTCGAAAAAGTACCTCTGAGATAAAAGCACCCCCCTATCATAACTCTTGCAGATTTCAATAGCTTCTTTGAATGCCTCTTCGAATTTACCCCCGAACCTATATTCGATCTGTCTTTTAAACGCTTCAGGTGTCTGGATTTCGTCACCTATTATAAAAAATGGCTTGCCGTCTATTTCAACGGAGTATGCCTGTTCATCTCCAAGGGAGAAAATCCTGAATTTCTCCTGAATCTCCTTTATTTTCTCTTTAGGTACTCCCTTCAGCCTCTCAAAGGATGGTTTTATCTTAATTTCTTCACCCCTTTCGGTCTTAAATCCCTTTTTGGCAGCAGCATAGAAGATTGCCCTATTTAGACCAAAAGACTTGGCTGACTCCAAGGGCAAGCCAAGGACATAAGCCCTAGCCGCCTGGAGGGTTGCCATAACCTGGAATCTTCCCACTTTCATTTTACCTTCCTCCAATATATGGTGGCTAAAGGACCATCTTTACCTATTTCGTAGGGGGAGCGTAAATCTTTTAGAACTATCCCCTCGTAACCTTGAGTTTTTGCTTTTATCAAAGCTTCTTTTACACTCGTTTTTAGATTTTCGAAAGGCATGAGAAAAAAAGGACTTTCAATTTTTAGATTTTGTAAAAGAAGCTTTCTTTCCCTTAGGGGAAGCATATAGACTTCCTGGCCGTTGAGATATATTACATCGAAGATGTAAATAGCGGGCTTCACGGTGATTTCTTTTTTAAAGAGAGAAGGGATAAACCGCCTACCTCTATCGGTATATAGTTCAGAGTCCAGTATAGTTCCGTCAGGTATATGCAGAAGGAATCCTTGTAAGTAGGCCAGCTTATTCGTCCAATTTGGGTTTTTTTCGAGTCTCCTTCCCCAGAATTCTACTTTCCCCGCGGATTTTATGATTTGCATTCTCCAACCATCAACTTTTGGTTCTACTATCCAATCTCCTTCTAATTCCTCCCCCATATATGGAATTGGTTGCATTAGCCAGACTGGTGTCAGGCTCATGTGTTTCCTTTTATTATATTGAGAATCTCATCCAGATTAGGTAGCTCCTTTATTTCGTAGACTTTTTTGAACAAGATCTCTCCGTCTTCATTTAGGAGAATATTGGCTCGTTCAGAGAAGCCATCATTACCCCTGAAAACACCGAACATTATAGCGACAGCACCGTGAGGCCAGAAATCTGACAAAATTCTTAGTCTTTTAAGTCCTAATTCCTTCGCCCATGCATGTTTCGCTGGAACAGGATCTACACTGATACCCACAGGAACTACATTTAATTTTTCAAATTCTTCGTATTTTTCTTCAAGGGCTTTCATTTGTTGACTGCAGATTTTTGTGAAAGCGAGCGGGTGGAAAGATAGGAGAACTTTTTTACCACGAAATGCTTTAAGATCAAAGATCTCTCCGTGTTGGTCTTTGAGAGTAAAACTAACTTTATTTTCATTTTGTTCCATAAACACCTCCTGAGATAATTATAACATCGTCAACTTAGAATGTAAAGCACAAAAAGGGAGTTTTACGCGCTTTGTTGTTCGTTGTATTCTTTTATAGAATCCAAGAGTTCCTTTTGGGGGGGAATATATATCAAGGCCAATTATTGGTTCTTCGGAAAATACAAATTCGGGGAAATGGGGAACTATATCCCGCAGTGAGCTTTATTAGAGTTATTTTACCTTGATGGCTCTACTTTGAAAAGTCGAGTGCTATTTGTATTGATGAATAAGGGCAAAAGCTTGAGTGTCTAAAGCAGTGTTTAGATGTTATATATTGTGCACTAATCGTTTCTGAATTTAGTAAAAGCAAGGTTTTATAAGGGTAGTCGAACGGGATTAACTATTCTCCTATTTTCCGACACTTACGGTTGAAAAATAGAAAGCAATGATTATTCACATATGAAGATAGACTTTGAGCTAATGAATACCATCCTGTTTCCCCATTTGATAATTTTTTTGAAGCCTTGAACTTTGTTTTCCTGGTTTAAGTATTGGAATGTCGAATCTGAAAAAACGCACGCCAGTTCCGGATATAATATCATAGGTTTGTTATCGAATTCAAGGATTTTTAGGGGAGGTTTAATATTTAGTTCGAAAAAGTCTGTCATGGTGGGATTTATGTTTAAAAGGTACGAGTTAGTAACTGCCCACAATGAGCCTTGGATATCCTTGATTGAAATAACCTGCTCATATTTTGTGCTTATTTCAGATAATTCTGTCAAACTATCGCTTGATAAAAAGTATATCCTACCGTCTATCAGGATTACGAGGTTCTTACCAGATATAGCGAAGTCTTTTATGTCACCATTAAAAGGATTCCTGAAAAAAAATGTAGTATCACCCTCTTCGGTAATGCCCAAAATTTCTCTGGTAGAAATAATATAGAGGACTCCAGAATGGAAGACGAGTTTTAACGGTTTTGATTTCAGGATCATTTGTGCGATAGTGGTCCACACTCCGTCTTCCCATCTGTAAATCCGCCCGTTAGTCTCTGCTATGAAAATCGAAGAGTCGCTTTTGTCGAATACTTCGAAATTTTGGGAACCAACAGGCCTTGGCCAGTATGAAGCTATTAGTTTATTTGATAGCCTTATCAGATTATAACGGGTTAGAAGATAAAGGTAATCATTTAGCACCAAAGCATCAACTATACTGTCTCCTTCATCGTTTAAAGGTATTCCAATTAGTAATGAGTCTACATAAGATAACTTGTTCTTACTGAAAAAGTAGACACCGCGGCCTTTTGTACCAACATAAATTATATTGTTAAGAGAATCAAGGACGGCGTAGCTTATCTCGGCTTTTTTGCCGGAAGGACTGAATATCTGGGGAAGGAATATATTTGCCGATAGGCTATAAGAGGCAGATATGTAGAGTCTTTCTCTTTCCGATTCCGGTATATCGAATCCAGAGTAATTCAGTAGAATGCTTTTATCCTTTGATTTTAATAAAATTGTTTTAAGACCTATTCCCAGAAAATCGGGTTGGAAATCTAGGGGGAGGCTGAAAATTTGTGTACCTGCAGGTATGCTGTAGCAGGATAGCGAAGTTTTATTTTCGATGTAATAAACTCTCGTTAAATCCGGAGATAATATCCCAAGTTCGGGGTTTGTAGCCGGGAATGAAGCTTTTATTTCTCGGCTTTGCAGATTATATATTGTAATTCCATTGTCGTAGGTTATGGTGATGTGGTTTCCTGTTATAGCCAGAGATTTTACATCAAGGGAATTAGAAAGGTAAATGCAAGATAATACTATAAAAGTACAAAGTAAATTCATTGATAAATGGTTTTAAATGCTTTGCCCAGATTTTTAATTACTTTCGTGGGGGTGATGGTTTCGAAGGTCTCCGATTCCAAAAGTAAATCTGCAGCAAGCCCGTGTATGTATACCCCTGCACAGGCGGCCTGTAAAGTATTTCTCATCCGGGGTAAAAATGCACCGATTATTCCAGATAATACGTCGCCCATACCCCCTACTGCCATTCCTGGGTTACCTGTCGGATTAATATATACTTTTTCTCCGTTAGATATTACAGTAGGGGCACCTTTTAGCACCACTACGGCTTTAAGCGCATTTGCGAGGTTGAGAGATACATTAATCCTGTTTTTATCAATTTCAGAGGCTTTCAAACTTCTTATTAAGAACGATGCCTCACCAGGATGGGGAGTTATTATAACATTATTCAAACTTAAAGCCTGGATTTGTGACAACGCCCAAATTCCATCTGCATCGATCACCATTGTGGTGGGGCGGTTTAGGATGGTTTTTAATGCTTTTATTGTAAAACTGTTTCTTCCCAATCCAGGACCAAATACAATGGTGTCGTAATCCCTTTGTAATTGTTTTTCAAAATCTCTATAGTTTTTATAAGAGATTACTATGACCTCGTTTAATTTGCTTTGCATTATAGGTCTTATCTCATCGGGGACGAGTAGGTACGTTAAACCCGCACCCGAGTTTACACAAGCCTCAGCTGTTAGGTAAGCAGCTCCTGTGTATTCCCTTGAACCTGCGACGATGAGAACTTTCCCACAAGATCCTTTGTGTTCGTTTCCTAAGTAGGCTGGTAGAGTTTGTTTTATGTCCCTTTTTTCCAATAGATATGTATTAGATTCAACTATGTTTTCCGGAATACCGATATTGCAAATTTTGATTTCTCCTGCAAAATGCCTTCCTGGATAAAGTAAAAGCCCTGTTTTGGGAAAGGCGAAAGTACAAGTTAGGTAAGCCTTGAATGCCACATTTGCAACTTCCCCTGTCTCTCCATTTACCCCGCTTGGAATATCGCAAGAGACCTTAAAGCCCTCCTTTGCGTTTAATTTATTGATTATTTCGTAAAAAATGCCCTCTAATTCGCCTTTAAATCCAGTTCCAAAAATTGCATCGACGTAAATATCAAATTCCTCTTCACTCTTGAGAAAGTCAAAAGCATCTACTGGATTTACTCCACACTCCTTTAGTTTGGTAAGGGCTTCGGCGGCATCGCCCTTATATTCACTTTCCTTAGCTAAGATGAAAACTTTTGTTAATTCTGCAATTTTCGCAAGATACCTTGCTGCGACAAAGCCATCTCCACCGTTATTACCTTTACCGCAAAAAACTGCGATACGTTTTTCCGAGAGTGTCTTGTTAAATCGGTTTATGATTTCTTCGGCTAAACTTTTGCCAGCATTTTCCATAAGCTGAAAGGAATTTACCCCAATTTTTCTTACTGTAAGCTCATCGGCTTGTCTCATCTGCTCTGGGGTTAGAACTTTTATAGCCATTTCATTATCCTTTCCAGTTTTTCTTTCATTTTTGCTACGTGTGTTCCCTCCCAATAAATCCTTCCACAGGATGGACATTTAAAGAAGTTGTCATGATTGTCGTAGACATAGAACGGAACATTACCTTTTGCTTCAGATTTTTCAATTGGTATGATTTCTATGTTACATTCCATGCATCGAGACAGGAAATTGATATCATCTTTCAAGCTAAATTTTTCTATAACGAGCTTTAACTGGATTTGGGGGTTATCATGATCAGGATTAAAAATTGTCAAAGGCTCTCCTACCTTTGTGAGCTTATGGTTCCTCGTAAGAATAATAACATCCCTTTCCCTTAAATTCTTTAAAATCTCCAGAGTTAGCCCACTTTTGAAATATTCTGCGTCAAAGCCACACATCCTGAGGAGCCTTGCTAGCTTCCCTAACATGGAGTCACAAATAAATTTCATGATGTGCTGAGGATTATGAGAATTTCACGGAATATTTCGGCTGCAATAATTGATGAATGTCTTGTATGGTCAAGTAGAGGGTCTAACTCTACTATATCTGCAGCAATAACCTTTCCCTTTAATAATTTAATACATTCCAGAAGTTCAAAGAAACTAATGCCCCCTGGTTCTGGGTTAGATACTGCCGGTAGAACTGATGGATCAAGTACGTCAAGGTCTAATGTTAAGTAAAAAGGTCCTTGCTCATTTTTCAGGAAGTTTTCCAAAGGTTCAAGAACCTTAAAAGGTGTTGCATTATTTGGGATTTCTTCTGGAAAATATGATCGATATCCGAAGGTGTATACATTGTCTATGCCGATTAATTCTTCTATTCTTCTAATTACACTTGCGTGTGAAAAGGGATTGCCGGTCATGGAGTTTCTTCTATCAAGGTGTGCATCTAAGTGAATAACTTTAAACTTTTGACCGTTTTCTTTTAAGTGTGCAACAACGGGAAGGGTTATAGAATGATCCCCTCCAAGCACTAAAAATGGTGGAAGAATTTCGTGCTTTTTGAGGAGTGCTTTGGCTTTTTCGGGAAAAATTTCGGGATTCTCCTTCGAGTAAAAATAGAAGTCACCAACGTCCTCAAATTCCGGTACTTTTGAATTCTGATAAATGCTGTACCATTCAATAGAGTCATAAGCCCAGCGGATGTGAGCTGGTGCCAGCTGAACACCTGGTTGGAAGTTCTCAGGTCCTTCGTAGGGGAGTCCAATAACCTTAACGGATTTCACTAAGGGCCTCCTTCAGGTATTGAGGGAGTGCGATCATTCCCTGGTGGACTTCATCGTTATAATATTTTGTCGGTCCCTTTACAGGTCTTTTTGTTTCGTTTATGTTAAAATTTTCGCCCATCATTAAAAAAGCCCAAAGCCCTCCAGGGTAAGTGGGAATGTGGGCCAGATAGATTTTTGTTTCTTTAAAAATCCCGCTAATTTCCCTAAGGAGCTTTTTAATCGTTTCAAGTTGTGCCCATGGTGACTCAGCCTGAGTGACAAGAATACCGTTTTCAGATAGGCATTTTTTACAGTTTTCGTAAAATTCTCTTTTATACAAAACTTCTGCAGGACCCACAGGGTCGGATGTATCTAATAGGATTACATCAAATTTTTCTTCACATTTTCTTACAAAATCCACTCCATCTTCGTAGTGAATATGCAACTTCGGATTTTCAAGAGCGCAAGAGACTGTGGGAAGATATTTTTTAGAAACTTCTACTACTTCCTTATCTATTTCAACCATTATTACGCTTTTTACTTCGTCATATTTTAGAACTTCCCTTGCAGTTCCTCCATCGCCTCCGCCTATAATGAGGACCCGTTCGGGATTTGGATGTACACGAAGCGCCGGATGAGAGATCATTTCATGATAGATAAACTCATCTCTTTCAGTAAGCATGACCATCCCATCAAGGACCAGGACTTTCCCGTAAGTTTCACACGAGAAGATATCTATTTTCTGAAATGGGGATTTACCCGAATAAATGTAATTGCTGACTTTTAAAGTAATTCCCGAATAGGGATCGTGAAGTTCTTTAAACCATAGTTCCATGGTTCACCATAATGCCACACCTGCAAAAACGCAGGTTTTTGAGTTTGTAACTTTTGTGCTTACAACCTTATGTAAAATTTCTTTGTATTTTATTCCTCTTTTTTCCATTGCTACTTTAGCCATGTTAAGGACGAACTCTTTTGCGTCATCCTCATCAAGGTCTCCAGAATATTCCATTATTACTCCTATAGAATTCGGATCTTCAGGTATAGCAACTGATACTGCAGCTGTTATTCTCTGCCCTTGATCGGCAGAGTAAATGTATCCATAAGCAATAGGAAGTATGGAACCTGGTGGAAGTAGTACATTTTCTTCTCTTTTTGCATTAGGTGGTAATATGCTGGATACCCTTACTAAATTATAATGCCCCACCTTTGCTGCGATTAAAGCTGCATCGAAGGCGTTTAAAAAGGTTGGACCTTCTCCAACACCTCCAACTAAAGTGAAATGTTCCAATTTACCGTAAGTAGCCTTCTCCATACTTCTCCACCTCTTTTTGATAGAATTTTGCCTTCTCGATTAAAAGAAAAAAGTTATCCTCGGAAATATATTTTAGTTTTATGTCGTTTTTGATGTTTTTTAAATTTTTTGTTGAAAAATAATCCACGTCCGAAGCCAGGTGAAACCCCCATACTGAGAAGAAAGAATAAATGAACCTTGCATAAGGTATTACATACTTGAAGGCTGATTGAATGTTTTTCTCAACTGTTAGAAAATTCCTGTAGAAATGAGGATCCATGGCTCCTGACTGGACGCAAATTATACCATCTTCTTTCAACACTTTTTTACTAAGACTGAAGAACTCCTTTGTGAAAGAATGAAGAGAGAGTGTATCGATGAAAGGATCCGTTAAATCGGAAATTATGATATCAAATTTTTCGGAAGTCTTACTTACAAAATTTAGAGCATCATCAAATACTAGCTCAACTCTTGGGTCTTTGTAAGCGCCATTTGACCATTCAGGTAAAAACTTTTTAGAAATTTCTACCACATCCTGGTCTATGTCAACCATAACGACCTTTTTAAGAGGGTACTTGAGAACTTCTCTTAAGGTAGCACCTTCTCCTCCCCCAAGGATGAGTACCGATTCTGGAGAAGGGTGAAAAAAGAATGGAGGATGAACCAAAGTTTCATGATAGATCTCTTCGTCAAGTTTTACAGATTGTAGTATACTATTTAAAAATAACGCTTTTCCAAATCCTTTTATTTCACCTACAAGAATGTTTTGAAATTCTGATTGTTTTTCACAGAGAATTTTTTCAATATTATAATGAACCGTAACCCCTGGTAGTAGCTCCTCTGAAATAATTCTTTTTTCTTCTTTCATTGTTCATCTCAGGCTACGGTTAGGATCTGTTCAGGGGTGCCCTGGGGTTCGCCTAATTCTTTATAGCTTCCCCTCATAAACTCAATTCTGGAAATTCTGGAGGGTTTGAAAGCCTCTTTGAGCACTTCTATGGCTTTTTCCGGATCTACTTCGTCTGAGCAGTAGAAAAAGTCTATAGCTGCAAATCCATGTTCTGGCCAGGTATGTATGGATATATGGGATTCTTCAATGACAATCACACCCGAAACGCCGTGAGGTTTAAACTGGTGAAAGAATGTACCGATTGTATGAGTATTAGCTTTCTGTGCTGCTTCTGTGAGTATTCTTTCTACATAGTCACGCCTTGTGAGAGTGTTTGGATCACATCCAAAAAACTCAAGGATGATATGCACACCCAGGGATTTTTTCAATTCTTCTTGCCTCCTTTTTTTGTTTACCCCTTTCACCAATTATCAATGTATAAAAGCCCACACAATTTATTACTACCATCACTATCCATATACACCTGCCTTTGGCAGTGTTAAATTATAGTAACTACTACCTGCACTGTCAATATGCTTGTTTTGGATTGTGTTTTCACAAGTTTTTTTCGGTTTTCCTTAAGGTTTATAAACAATCCCCATTATGGGTGTTTGATCTTTTACTTTGCCCTTAGGCTAGGTTAAATTAAACCCTGAGTAAGTTTGTTGCAAGGAAATTATTTTTGGGAATAATGCTTTTAGTATTTGAGAGGAATTACGCTAAGATGAAGGGATAGGGAAGAGTAATCCTTACTTAATTTTCGTTTAAAAGTAACTCGAATTCAAGTAAAGAACATTGACGATGACTTTTTAAGCGATTTTAAACATAAGAAGTTTCATTGCTTGAATTATTCTCCTAGTTCTTTTATCATTTATCAAATGCGTTTTAAATTTAATGGTAAAATTTCACAAGATGTAAGAGTTTTGTTCATTTTACCAGAGAACAATTTGCTTTTTTCCTATGCTCTTTTCGCTTTGCGAAGTTTCACGGATTATTTTCAGAAGATGCAGCATATAGTATATCCAGTTGATGGTAAGGTTTTTTTGTTAAATTATTTGTTTAAGGATTTGGTTTATTGGTTTAGATTCAAGAAAGAAAAGATGCTTAAGAAAGCTGTGGAAGCCGAGAAGAATTTAGATTTAGTAATAAACTTAGATGTTGAAAACCCCTTAAGATATGACTTACCATTCAATAAGCCCTATTTTTCTATTTCAAAGAAACCGCTCAGACATGCGACGCTTAACTATATTTATTTGGGTAACACACCTGACCAAATTTATATTAGGTTTCCGTGTACCCTTGGTGTGCCCTTTCAAGAATTTCGTTTGAATATTCTGAGTGATGAAAAAAGGAAAGCCACAGATTTTATAAAATATAAAGGACACAAAGAAAAAAATTTGATCGTTGTATGTGATGTACCAGATGTTAAAAAGGAAACGTTGATCAAGGAATATCTTGCTTACAAAACAGGTGATAAGATAACCTTTATTGGTCAGGAAGAATTACACACAATTAATCCAGATTTGATTGTGCCTCTAATCTCATTTGCTGATATCTTTGTCGCTGAAGATTCAATTTATGTTTATCTTGCGCAAATTTTAGGAACAAAGACATATCTCTTTAGAGGCAAAGGTAAATTTTTACCAATGATTGCCCCGCGTCTATTTATAGAAAAAAGTGATTTCAAGAGGGAGATTCTTAATTTAATGCCTTCCACAAAATGAAAGATTACTTCAGGATGCTAAAGTTCCTGAAAAAAAATGCAGTTTATTTTGCCATCGCCTTTTTTTTGCTTACAATCTCTTCCTTACTTAATGGTTTTTCCCTTGGTATAATTTCCCCAGTTCTTAGAATGCTCTTTTATCAGGAAAATGCACCGCTTTATTCCGAGAAGAAGCTGCCTGTTATAGGTCATTTATTTAATCGATATCTTTTAAGGGTATCTCCCCTTATTGCTGTGAGAAACCTTGCTTTGTTCCTCGTTTTGTTTTACTTTGTTAAAGCTATTATTACATATCTGCAAAGGCTTTCTAGTGTATATCTTCAGGAGAAGGTCGTCAGAGATGTCAGAGAGGCGTTATACAGAAAGGTTTTAAGACTCCCTCTTTCTTTTTTTCACAAAAAGAGTTCGGGGGAAATTATTTCCCACTTCATTAACGATGTTTCGTTATTAAAAACATCAATTACCCACGGAGTTTACGTCCTTATTAGTGAAACGGCTACTTTTATGGCTTATCTTGTTCTTGCCTTTCTTGCCAGTTGGCAACTTACACTATTTGCAATGCTTGTAATACCTTTAACGCTTCTTATTATAACATCTGTGAACAGAAGACTCCGGAAAAGATCAAGAATTTCACAGGAAAAGATGGGTAATATAAGCTCCGTCCTCTATGAAACATTGACTGCAATAAAAGTTATAAAGAGTTTTGGAACAGAGGAAAAAGAGGCGAAAAGGTTTGAGAAAAAATCTCGGGAATATTTTAAGTCTGTTCTCAGGTTTCACTACTTAGGATCACTTGCTTCACCACTTACGGAGTTTCTTACTATGTGTGTTGCAGCTTTGCTACTTGTTTATGGGGGTATTTTGATATTCAAAGCGCACTCTCTCACCCCTGATAGATTCTTTGTTTTTCTTGCAGCAGCACTTACTATGATATCTCCTTTAAAACACCTCTCACAGATCAATGTATATATTCAGGAGGGAGCAGCTGCTTCAAAAAGACTTCTCGAGCTTTTTGACGGACCGGAGTTTACCTGGCATGGCAAAATGGAATTTGAGGGGTTAAGAAGAGATATTACTCTAAGTAACGTATGGTTTACCTATCCAGATTCAGGATTTATGCTTAAAGGTATAAATCTAAAAATTTTAAAAGGTGAAAAGGTGGCGCTGGTAGGCCCTACCGGTGCTGGTAAAACAACCCTTGTAGATTTAATTCTTGGCTTTTTCCCGGTGGAAAAAGGAGAGATCCTTGTAGATGGGGTTAATCTCTATGATTACGATTATAGCTCTTTTAGAATGCACGTAGCTGTAGTGCCCCAGGAAGTTTTGCTTTTCAGCGGTACAATAAAGGATAATATATTATACGCTGTTGAAGTGGATCGTGTTGATGATAGTACCTTTGAGGAAGTTTGTCGTAAGACTAAAGTAAAAGAGATTGCTGAAAGGTTTAAGGATGGATTTGAAACCTTTGTGGGCGATAGGGGTGCTACCCTTTCTGGAGGGGAACGTCAGAGAATAGCTATGGCAAGGGCAATTATTCGAAAGCCGTCGATTCTTGTTCTTGATGAAGCTACGTCTGCTCTTGACTCCCAGACTGAAGAAACAATTAAAAAGACAATTGATGAACTGAGTGGCGAAACAACGGTAATAATAATAGCTCATAGGCTTTCGACGGTTCTTAATTCTGACAAGATAGTGGTGATGAATAATGGCGAGGTAGTGGATGTAGGACGACACTCGGAACTCTATGAAAGATGTACACTCTATAAAAACCTTTTTGATGCACAATTTCAACCTGCATCATGAAATCTTTAGGATATAGAATATTATTTGCCGGGACCGTGATTTTCTGGTTATCAGTAGCAATAACTTTTCCTGTCGCAAGAAGAATTGAAAAAAGTATAGATAATGAATCTAAGGCAATAACCCTTTTGATTTCTTCAATCCTGTCTAATTCCCATAGCATTGATGAGTCAATACAGGAGATAAAGGAGATAGTGTCTGTCTTAAACTTTCCTGTGGTGATCACGAATGAAATGGGGTTGCCTATCGCCTGGGCTTCTATTGATGTTCCTTCCGAAAAGTTTACTTTGAAAATGCTTTACCGACCTGATCTTTTAAAAGAAGATCCTGACTATCTCAGGCTAATTTCGTGGATGGGGAAATTGGGTGAGAAGCATGACCCCTACGAGATGAAAAAAGGTGACGAAGTTCTGGGGTATATTTATTATGGATATCCTGGTTACACCAGCTTTTTGAGGACAGTTCCTGTTATAATTCTTGGCCTCAGTATTATTGTGTTCATTCTTCTAATCCAGACGGGAAGAATGGTGCATACAATTGAAGTCGAAGCGGTCTGGGCAAACTTCGCAAGGGGGCTTGCTCATCAAATGGGCACTCCGGTATCTGCCTTAATGGGCTGGCTTGATCTAATCAGAGCTGGGAATTGTTCACCTGAAGTAGTGTCTTCCATGGAGAAAGATATTAAGCGACTTTCTTCAATCCTTCAACGATTTTCAAGGGTGGGTGGCAATTTAAAGAAGGAAGTTATTATACTGGACGACATAATTAAGGAGCTACTTGAAGAACTCAAGGGGAGGTTCCTTAAAAATGTTGATGTTGAGTATAAGACCTATGAGAAAGTAAAAACTTTTGCAGACAAAGAACTGCTTTCATGGGCTTTAGAAAATTTGATCAAGAATTCGTATGAAGCCCTGGCGCCCGGAGGAAAAATTTGGATTGATTTAAAAAGGGAAAACGGGAAAGCCAGGATTTTTATTGGGGATAATGGGAAGGGGATTCCCTTAAAAATAAGGAAAAAGATTTTTAGAGAGTCAGTAAGCACCAAGGAACACGGATGGGGTATTGGTCTGCTCCTGGCAAGGAAAATCGTTGAAGAGTTTCACGGAGGAAAAGTCAAATTAATTAAATCAGAACCCTTTGTTGAGACAATCTTCATGGTGGAGTTAAATGAAGAGACTGGTGATTGAACCACCTGCATTTCTTAGCATGATTGTCTCAACGGTAGAGACATATAAACTTGAAAACTACGGGCTTCTTCTTGGATACAAACTAACCTATGGATTTGTAGTAGAGCATGCCATCCCGATTATCAGTGCAAAAAGGAGTGTCTATTCTGTTGGATTTAACAAGAAGCGTGAAAGGCGAGTTCTGGAAATTATAAGGAATGTTCAGATGGGATTAGAAGTTGTAGGGGATTTTCACTCTCATACTGGCCTCAAAAACTGGCCTGCAGAGCCAGTACCTTCTCCTGACGATGTTGCTTCAATGGAGAGAGGTAAAGTTTATATTATTATAAGTGTGAATGAGTCGAGATTTACAAAAGCAGCTTTCTCAAGCTGGCAGTACATTCAGGAAGGAACCGGGCTTAAAGCCACATTACTCGGGCTTGAGATGGTTATGAAAGCCTATGAGTATACAGGTGATGATAAAGTATCAGAGCTTCGTGTTATATGCCCTCTTGCTACAGGGATTTAGTAGTATAAGGGGGTTTCTAAAAGCATTTCCGCTTTTTCAAGTTCATCAAGCATAAATCTGTCATCGGTGAGGAAAGGAACATGCTCTCTGAGCCTTTCTACAGCTCTTCGAGAGGTGCTTGAGGCCGATTGAAGTCCCACAATTTCAAGAGCCTGAGCGGCTAAAATTAATTCAATTGCCAGGATTTTTCGGGTATTCTCATAGATTTCTATTAACTTAAGCGCCGAGTTTGTGGACATAGAAACAAAGTCTTCCTGATTACCTGATGTTGGAATAGAATCGAGAGTTGCAGGATGTCCCAGTATTTTGTTATAAGATGAGAGACTTGCTTGAGTGACCTGGTGCATCATGAACCCGGAGTTAATTCCGCTTCGGGCTGTCAGAAAGGGCGGGAGCCCGCTCAACTCGGGTGTAATCAGTCTGAAACTTCTTCTCTCTGAGATATTCCCAAGGATGCTTAAGGCTATACCCAGTATATCTCCTATGACACCAGGGTGTTGACCGTGAAAATTGCCATTTGATATCACGTCACCATTTTCAAGGACAACAGGATTATCGGTAACGGAATTTATTTCAATCTCCATTACTTTTTCAGAAAAATCTATAAGATCCCACACTGCACCATGCACCTGGGGGGTGCACCTTAACGAATATGCATCCTGAACCCTTTGTTTTTCCCTCTGAATGAGTCTCGAATCTTCCAGAAATTTATTCATATGATTAAGGGTTTTCATAATGCCCGGATGGGGCCTTATTTCACCTATCCTGGGGTCCAGCTCTTCTTTCACACCTTTTAGTGCCTCAAAGCTAATGGATGCAATAAGGTCGGCATTTTTTGTAAGATTAATGGATTTGTAGAGTAAAAGAGAGATAATACTGGATGTTAACTGGGTCCCATTGATTAAGGCGAGTCCCTCTTTGGATTTTAAGTTTAAAGGGTGTATCCCCTTTTTCTCTAAAACGATTCTTGTTGACACCCTTTGGTTATTTTCAAGACAGTATCCCTCGCCTATAAGGGCCAAGGCAATGTGAGAAAGAGGCGCAAGGTCACCTGATGCTCCTACTGACCCCTTTGACGGTACATATGGTACTATGTCGTTATTCAGGAATTCTACGAGTTTTTCAATAACCTCAACTCTTACTCCTGAATACCCTGAGGCGAGCGTATTGGCACGGAGAAGCATGCAAGCTCTAACATACTCTTCATCCAGAGGCCTTCCAACGCCTACCGCGTGGGATCTTATAATATTCTTCTGCAGTTCTTCTATACTTTTGTCATCAATTCTCACATCGGCGAGTTTACCTACCCCTGTGTTTATGCCGTAAAAAGGCTTACCTTTTTCCAGAATTTTATCAACGATTTCCCTGCTTTTTTTGACTTTAATGGTAGCTTCTTGTTTTATGGAGACTTTTTCTTTTTTTACAGCGACATTATAA
This sequence comes from Caldifarciminota bacterium, assembly GCA_039803305.1. Taxonomy (GTDB): domain Bacteria; phylum Hydrothermota; class Hydrothermia; order UBA1063; family UBA1063; genus UBA1063. Next base: position 22,999 of record JBDRYG010000004.1, on the reverse strand, counting down.
ACATCGACAAGTTTTAAGCTATGTCCATCTAATTCTACCATATAGCCTCCTTTACAAGCTCTCTAACCTTAGCCAGTGCCTCTTCAGGGGAGGATACAAAGATAATTCCGACCCCGGGTAATTCAGGCACATTAAAACCAATGAGGGGTTTTTTGAGCTTATTTGCTATCGCAATCTCAGTTAGTGTCCCCTCTGAGTATCCTGCGGAAATTACTACTGAAGCCAGATTCACAAGGATAAAGTTCCTGCAGATTCCTATTCCTGTTGGAACTACTATGTCCGCATATGGATTTGCATTCTTTGGTGTTTCCTCGGGAAGAATGCCCAGTGTAATGCCTTTTGCTGACTTAGCACCTTTAAGGGCTGCCTCCATAATGCCACCTTTACCGCCTGTAGCAACTACGAATCCGTCTTTTGCCAACAGATACCCTATATTTTCAGCGAAAGAATATTCAATCTCGCCAGGGTTTGAAGGACCTATTATCGATATAATTTTCATCATGCGGGTATTTTATCGCAGGATCGTGGAATACACAAAGAAACCTTTGCCTTTTCGCAAGGTGTAAATTATCATTATTTGAGCATGAAGCAGAAAGGTTTACTAATTGTCGCAATTTCATCCCTTTTTGTTGTGATCCTTTCCTTTCTTATTAGTTACAGCTATCTAAGAAGAAGCATCGACCGAGTCGTTATGAAGGACGTAGAAACCATCAAAGATGTTCTATATACAAGTCTTAAGGCTTCCATACAAACTATAAAAGAACAGGAATTTTTCGTTGTAAAAAATCTTCTCAAGGCTCAGGAGTGGCTTTCTTCTCATCCGGATTTTTCCGAGAGGAATTTTAAGTGGATTACTGATTTAACTGATATATCAGGAATTACTTTACTTGATGAAAGCGGAAAAGTAACTTCATATTATCCGCAAAGACTTCAAGTTGATTCACTTACATTAGGTTTTTCAATAAAAACGCTCTCTGAACAGGATCCATACCCCTATGAAAACGACTATTCGGTAAACCTTGCTTCAAAAATTGGGGGGAGAGTCGTGGTTTTCTCGGTGGTGAAGGATGAAGTGTTCGGGAAAAGAATAGCGGGAGGAATTGGAAGTCTTCTTAGAGCCCTTGAGGGAGACCAGAAGATATTTTTTGTTGCCCTTCAAGATACTCAGGGTATATGGTTTGGTGTTAAAGTGCCTGATAACATCTCCGACATAGACGAGGACGAGGATTTAATAATGGTTTTAAGAAAGGGTAAAACTTTTTCAAGGGTGTTGAATTATGATGATTCAGATGTGCTTGAAATCTCAATGCCCTTTAAGATAGAGGATGTTTTTGAGGGAATATTGAGAATGGGCATATCAAGGGGTTACTATGCAAGCCTTTATAGGGGTATTGTTAGAAACCTTTTGCTTCTGCATCTTCTCATATACGCACTTATAATTCTTGTTTTCTCATTTGTATTCTCGAGTAAGGCGTTGAGGTTGAAGCTTTCTACCTTTGATACACTGGCTGACCATGTTGACCTTGGTATAGCATTGTTTGGTAAAAATGATGTTATTATTTACTGGAATAAAGCTTTTCGAAATCTGTTAAAGCTCCCTGATGAGATAATTAAAAAACTGGAAATGGGGGATTTCTTGCAAGGTCTTCCTGTATTAGAGGTAGGATACAAAAAAGATGTAATCCGTAAGTTGAGATTTACAGCTGTACCCATCATCGGGAAAAATTATAGGAGGGAGGCTACCCTTGTTCTCGTGGAGAGTACGGAGCTGGAGGATAAACTGGAAAGGGCAGAACAAATTGAACTTTTAGGTGAAATGGCTGCCCAGGTGGCGCATGAAATTAAAAATCCACTGAATTCCATAAGTATGATCATACAGCGTTTTGCTTCAGAGTTTAATATAACACCTCAGTTGGAATCAAAGGAGATGTTATCTATACTGGAAAAAGAAGTAAACAGGATTAAAGATTCAGTTAACCGGTTTTACTCAATCCTTGCACCAATTCATCTAAAATGGGAATGTACCGAAGTCTGTCAACTGGTGGAAGAAATACTTGCAGAGTTCTTGCCCGAACTTAAGTTAAAGAATATTAACTTCAGGACTTATTACAGAGCGTGCCCTCAAGTTATGCTGGATAGGGAGAAAATAAAGGAAGCTATAAGAAACATAGTTAAAAACGCTATTGAAGCTATCGGGCAGGATGGGGAATTAAAGGTCACAATTTCCTTAATGGGGGAAAATCTTTTGATTGCTATTGGAGATAACGGAAAGGGAATTGCTAAAGAGGAACTGCAAAAATTAGGTCTTCCGTTTTATACGACAAAATCCAAGGGAAGCGGCATGGGGCTTTTTTATGTCAGAAAGGTCATTGAATCTCATGGTGGCAATATAATAATTAAAAGTAAAAAGGGCTTTGGAACCGTTGTAGCTTTAAGTTTGCCGTATGCTAAAGATCGCCGTTGTTGAGGATGATAGGTCCGAGAGGTGGATTTTAACAGATTTTCTCTCAAAAAAGGGCTACTTAACCTTTGATTTTGAAAATGGAGAGGAACTTGTTGATTTTTTTAACACAAATAGCGTAGATTTAGTCATTACTGACCTTAGACTACCCGGGATAAACGGTATTGAACTTGTGAAAGAAATAAAAAAGAGAAACCCCCAGTGTGAAGCAATAGTAATGACAGCTTATGGAAATGTGGAAAGTGCTGTAGCTGCAATGAAAAGTGGTGCATACGACTATTTACAAAAGCCCATAAATCTTGAAGAGCTTCTATTTAAAATAAAGAGAATTGAGGAAAAACTGAACCTTGAGAGGCGACTGGAACTCGCTGAGAGTGATATAAAATATTCAAAAGGGGTTATCATTGCAGAGTCTGCCCGAATGAAAGAGGCAATTCAGCTCGCTCTCCAGGTTGCCCCAAGTCAAATTTCGGTTCTGATTACAGGGGAGAGCGGGACAGGAAAGGAAGTCCTTGCAAGGTTTATTCACGAAAATTCGGGTAGAAATGGGAGTTTTATAGCAGTCTCGTGTGCTGCTATCCCTGAGACGCTTCTTGAAGCAGAGCTTTTTGGGTATGAGAGAGGGGCTTTTACAGGGGCTGTAGATGAAAAGCCTGGTAAAATGGAATTGGCTGACGGGGGTACTCTATTTCTGGACGAGATAGGGGATATGCCCCTTTCTTTGCAGGTTAAGCTCCTCAGAGTTCTGGAGGACCGGGAAGTAACAAGACTGGGTTCAATAAAGCCGAGAAATGTGAATGTAAGATTTATATTTGCTACGAACAAAAATTTGGAGGATATGGTGAAGAATGGAACATTCAGACAGGATCTTTACTACAGGATAAATGTATTTAATATCAATTTAAGACCTTTGAGAGAAAGGGTAGAAGACATAATACCTCTTGCCTACTATTTCTTGAAAAAATTTTCAAGGGAGCTACACAAAGATATCAGGGGATTTACTGAGGATGCCATTTCCCTTTTAACTATGTACAGTTGGCCTGGGAACGTTAGGGAGTTGCAGAATGTAGTTGAGAGGGCATGTGTTCTCTGTAACAGGGAATATATTACAGGTGATTTAATATTCTTGCCGGAGAGGAAAGTTATAGATTCTTTGAGACTAGAGGACATCGAAAGGGAGCATATCAGAAAAGTTCTCGAAATAACTGGCTGGAATATATCAAAAGCTTCGGAGATACTGGGTATCCACAGGAACACGCTTAGTCAAAAAATCAGGTACTACGGTCTAAAGAAGGGAGATTAAATCCTGTAATTTCGACAATTTCCTTACTGAATACAACTTTTTCCCCAAAGCTATTTTTATTGAAGTCGTAAAACCTTTCAAGATCACGGCTTGAGGAGAAGAAAAGGGGAAAAGAATAAAATGCAAGATTTGTGTAGGCAAATAAAAATGGAGTTTTAGCAAGGAGCCTGGCAAAGAGCGGGTATTTTTCAAGAGCGCAAATACAGTTTTTTAACATTATATACTTCCTTCGTTCGTTAAGGGCGTATACAATAATATCTTGGGGCTTGAATTCTATATAGAGGTTTCCAACACGCAGGGCATATTTTTCTCCCTGGTTTTTAAATTCCGGGTTTGATACTAAGTAAAGGGCATTCAGTAAAAAATACTGTAAGAATAAGAAAGAGAGCAGGGCAATTAGAACGAAGGCAACAGGTTCTTTCTCCCTCAGAGTCCAGGGGAGTTGAGAAAGAATAAAGATTTCTATTACCCCACAAAGGATGATTCTAAGTAGTAGACTTCGCCGATTTTTCTTACTCATCGATCACGGTTATTTCGGTTCCCTTCTCCACTTTTCCACCCTTAATTACCCTTGCAAATACTCCTTCTACAGGCATTATGCATGTGCCGGCGGCATAGTAAATGGCGCATTTAGTATGGCATTTTTTACCAATATGAGTTATCTCGAGGATTGCTTCACCGACTTTAAGTTTCGTCCCTACATTTAAAGCTTTCAAGTGGATGCCCTGAGTAAGGATATTTTCACCAAAAGTACCTGGCTCTAATTTGATTTTCATTTTGGATGTGCTTTCTAATGCAAGTAGACTTACCTGACGTTCTCCACCTGCATGGGCGTCTCCTTCTGCGCCGTAATTTTCGATTAAATTTAGGAATGGCACTTCTTTCTTGGGGACACCTTTCTTTTCTGCGATTGCACAGGCAATTACTTTGCCTTTCATAGTGTTAAAGCTCCTATTATTGCACCAAAAGAAAGGAAAGGACCAAAAGGAATTTCGCCTTTTATCTTTTCAGGGAAAAGAAAGTGTACAAGGAGCGCAGTGAGGGAACCTAAAAGCATTGCCAGATATGCCCCCCAGAGTCCGGTGTAGGAACTTATAAGCATTATAAGGATGATATCACCTTCTCCGAGGGCTTCCCTCTTCAAAATTCTGGAAAAGATAAACCTTAGTACCCAGAATAAGAAACCGGACACAAGGGTTGTGATTAGTACCTGTAGTGCAGGTAGATCTTTTAAAAGAATGGTTAGAAGAAGACCTATACCGATCCATGGAATGGTTAAAACATCGGGGATCAGTTTCTCTTTAGCATCAATGAAGGAGATTGGAATAAGCAAAGAAGTAAGAAGCATATACTTCAAACCAACAGGGAACCTGAACTTTAAGTAGAAAATTAAAAATAAAAAGCCACTAATACCTTCAACTAAAGGATAAATCGGCGATATCCTGGTACCACAATTACGGCATTTTCCTTTCAGGATAAGATACGAAACTATAGGTATGTTATCATAAAATTTTATGGGCATCCCGCAGGTAGGGCAGTGAGATCCGGGTTTAATTAAAGAAATATTCTTTGGTAATCTGTATATCAAGACATTGAGGAAGCTACCGATCACCAGCCCGAAAAGAAATGAAAAAAAGGCAATAAGGAAAACCATAGGAAAATTTTAGGCTCTGGAAAGTGAATTTAAAAACTAAGCTTCTCTTGACAGTGAGAACTTTTTGATTTAAATTTTATATATGACGAAACCGGTGTAGGGGGGGATATAATGGACGCAGGAAAAGTATTACAGGCTTTGTTGAAAAATAGATTCATAGACCAGCAGACCGCAATCAAAATAAGGGAAGAGATCACACGAAGCAAAAAATCACCATATAAAGTTATTCAAGAAATGGGAATTATGACAGAGGAGCAACTCCTGAAGGTCTTGTCGAGGGAGTTCAAGGTTCAGATAGCAGAAACTGGTGATGTGGAGGTAGACCCCACTATCGTGCAACTTATTCCTCGTGAGTTTTGTGAACAGAACGAAGTATTTCCTTTAAGAAGGAAGGGTAGGATACTTTATGTAGCAATGGCTGATCCAACTAAATGGGCCGTAATTGATAATTTAAGGTTTTTGACAAATTTAAATATTGAACCTCTTTTAATGACACCTGATAAAATTAGTCAGTTAATTATTAAAGCTTACGGTGAAAAGTCTGAGGTTTCAGAGCTTGCGAAGGAAATGGCAGAGTCAAGTGAAGTTGAAGAATTGCAGGTAGTGGAGGAGAAAGAGGAAGAAGAACTCACCGATGCTGCGGCTGCAGCAAAAGATTCGACCGTTCAAAGATTTGTGCAGACTCTACTGAAAGAAGCTATTGAAAAGAGAGCTAGCGATATTCATATTGAGCCTTTTGAAAAGAAATTGAGGATCAGGCTTCGTATTGACGGCGTTTTACGTGAAATTGAGCAGCAACCTCCTTTTAAATATGCAAAAGGTATTGTTTCGGTAATTAAAATTATGTCCAATCTTAAAATTGAAGAACGGAGGTTGCCGCAAGACGGTCATTTAAAGATTAAGGATAACCTTGGTCGGGTAATAGACTTCCGTGTTTCTACATTACCTGTGAAGCACGGTGAAAAGGTTGTATTGAGAATTCTGGATAAAAGTAGTCTTACCCTTGATTTAAAAAAACTGGGGTTCGAGCCCGACGCTCTAAGAAAGTTTGAATATGCTATTACAAGGCCCTATGGAATGATTCTGGTGACAGGTCCAACTGGTAGTGGTAAAACGACCACTTTGTATTCTGCACTGTCGATTTTAAATAAGCCTGAGGTCAACATTATGACTGCGGAGGACCCTGTAGAGTTTGAATTCGAAGGAATAAACCAGGTTCAGGTCAGGGAGGAGATTGGACTTACTTTCGCCGCAGCATTGAGGTCATTCCTTCGTCAGGACCCGGATATCATAATGGTGGGTGAAATTCGTGACGGTGAAACAGCTTCAATCGCAGTTAAGGCTGCATTGACGGGTCACCTCGTTCTATCGACCCTTCACACCAATGATGCTCCCAGTACCATTGCCCGTCTTATAGATATGGGAATTCCTCCTTATTTAATTGCGGACTCATTGATTCTTGTAATGGCGCAGCGTCTTGTGAGAAAGCTTTGTCCTCAATGTAAGAGACCCGTTAAACCCTCGGAGGAGAAATTGAGGCTTGTTGGTCTTGACGAGACATTCCTTTCTGGAAAAACTGTTTATGGGGAGGGTGAAGGGAACTGCGATTTGTGCCGTGGATCTAGATATAAAGGAAGGGAGGGAATTTATGAGGTTATGCTTATTACTCCAACTTTGAGGGAGTACATACTTGAGGGTAGACCAATTCACGAGATCAGGGAAAAGGCAAGGGAAGAGGGGATGCTTACCTTGAGAGAGGCAGCCCTTTTGAAGTTCCAGAGGGGGATTACTTCCCTCGAGGAAGTCATTAGAGTAACCATGGAGGGTTAATATGCCCGATTTAACAATAAGAGAACTTTTGGAAGAAATGGTTAGAAGAAATGCCACAGACTTGCATCTTGCTGCTGGGGCAGAGCCTTATTTCAGGATTGATAAACAACTTGTGCCGTCAGGATATAAGGTTCTCTCACCGCTTGATGTAAAAAATCTTGTCTATAGTTTACTTTCTGAGTCTCAACGCGCAAAACTGGAGAATGAGCTGGAGTTGGATTTTGCAGTGTCTATTGAGGGTCTTTCTAGATTTAGGTGCAATGCATTTTTTCAGAGGGGAACTATAGCTTGCGCTATAAGGAGAATTCCCTTTAAAATTCCTCCTATTGAAACCTTAGGACTTCCACAGGTTGTACAATCTTTGGTCGATAAAGATAAGGGGTTGATACTGGTAACGGGACCTACGGGAAGCGGAAAGTCTACCACTCTGGCAGCGCTTATTGACAGGATAAACCAGATTAGAGCGTGTCACATAGTAACTCTTGAAGACCCGATTGAATACCTCCACAGGAACAAAAAGTCAATCATTGCCCAGAGAGAAGTTGGACAGGATACAAAATCTTTTGCTACTGCTCTTAAGTATGTTTTGAGACAGGACCCTGATGTGATCATGGTTGGAGAGATGAGAGACCTGGAGACAATTCAGTCTGCGTTAATAGCAGCAGAGACAGGGCATTTAGTTCTGGCGACTCTTCATACTGGAACTGCGATTGAATCAATCAACCGTATAATTGACGTATTCCCGCCTTATCAACAGGACCAGGTTAGGGTTCAGCTTGCAGGTGTTTTGGAGGCGGTGATTTCTCAGAAGCTATTACCAAAAGCAGGTGGAAAAGGTATGATACTTGCTACGGAAGTTCTTATTGCTACTCCTGCGGTGCAAACTTTAATACGTGAGTCCAGGGTGCACGAGATGTACAGTATTATGCAGTCGAGTCAGGCTTTTGGAATGCAGACCATGAATATGTCTCTGGCTAGTTTATTTATGCAAGGCCTTATTACTTTGCAGACGGCTTTGGTAGCCTCACCAAGGCCTGATGAGCTTAAAAAGATGATCAGTATGGCACCAAGGGGTAGATAAAGGAGGTTTCTATGCCACGGTTTTTTTATACCGCAAAAGATATGCAAAATAGAGTAAGGAGTGGTGTAGTAACAGCAAGGGATAGCGGTGAAGTTGTGGCAAGATTGAGGGAACTGGGTTTAACTATCATAAAGATTGAACAGGAGAAGAAGCGCGGGATTCCCTTAGGTGGTAAACCTGGTGCCAAAGACTTGGCAATTTTTTCTAGACAATTTGCGGTAATGATCGAGTCAGGAGTTTCTCTTACTAGAGCTCTGGAAATTCTTGCAGAACAAACGGAAAAAAGAAAGTTAAAAGATGCCATATTAAGGGTTAAGTATGATGTCGAAGGCGGAAAAAGTCTTGGGGAAGCTCTAAAAGAGCATCCGTCCGTTTTTCCGGAAATGATTGTGCAGATGGTGACTGTTGGAGAACAGTCGGGACAGCTTGTCAGTACTTTGAGACAGTGTGCAGTTTTTTACGAAAAAATGGATGCTATAAAGCGTAGGGTCGTTTCAGCATCGGCATATCCTGCTGTGATTTTTCTTGTTTTGATTGCGGTAATGACAGGACTTCTTGTTTTTGTTATTCCGCAATTTGCGAAGATGTACGAGGAGGTAGGTGCAAAGCTCCCTGGTCCTACCCTTTTTGTTATTGGAATAAGCAGATTTCTCCAGAGATTTTTCCCGGTTTTTTTAGGTGCCGTTGTCGCAGGAGTAATTCTATTGAGGAGTTTTATAAGGACAGAGCAAGGGAAGTTTGCATTTGATAATTTTATGATGAGGGTCATGATTTTTGGTCCAATTATAAAAAAGGTTGCTATTGCAAGATTCTCGAGGACTCTTTCGATATTGATAACCAGTGGGGTTGAGTTAATTCAAAGTTTGAAAATTACAGGCAAGGCTTCAAATAATAAAGTAATTGAGAAAGCGATGGATAAGGTAGCACAAAAGATAGCTGGGGGTGAAACAATTACAAGGCCTATTCAGGAGACCGGAATATTTCCACCCCTTGTTGTCCATCTTATTTCAGTGGGTGAGGAAAGTGGAAGACTGGGAGATATGCTCACAAAAATTGCTGATTTTTATGATGACGAAGTGGATACTGCAGTCGCAACCCTCTCGTCTATTCTTGAACCCGTGATGATAGTAATAATAGGTGTTTTTGTTGGAGGTATCCTTATTTCAATGTATTTGCCAATTTTTGGTCTTGCTGGTACTATAAAGTAATTTGGTTAGCACAAAAGAGCTGAGATATTACCTGAATTTTATTTCATTTACGGTAATAGTCGTTGGTTCAGTAGCTTACTTTTATCTAAAAGATTTAGGTCCACCTAAGTTTGTCAATCTCTTCATAGTTGCAGGTGTTTTCGTTGCTCTTCTGAATTTCGCAGTATATTTTTTATTTGAGAGGAAAACTTCAGCTGGTTTTTGGGTTTCAACGCTTCTATATGATTTTGTAGTTGCTGTGATGTCTGTTTTGACAGGTGGAATAGAATCTCGATTACCTTATCTCCTTGCCTTTCCCATACCCTTTGCAGTCCATTTTCAGGGTCTTGCTGGAGGTTCAATTCAGTCATTAATTTCCTTATTAGTAGTTTTTTCGCTATCACAGATAGGTGCTGGACCACTGGGTGAGCAGGTTCACTTAAGCCCATCCCCCGTTATTAAAAATTTATCATATTTTGTAGTTTACACTTTAGTTTTTGCTTTTCTGACTGCCATAGCTATGTACTTTAGAAATATCATTAAAGATCAGGCAAAGGATCTTTTGGATTTTAAACTTTCAAGTGAGGAGATTCTTAACTCTGTACCTTCTGGTATCATGACCCTGTCCAGTGATGGTGAGTTATTATTTGTTAATAGGAGTGCTAATGAAATATTAACAACTGAAGAGCGCAGCCAGTTTGTCAAAGAAATGTTAAATCTTCGTGGTGCAGTGAGAAGAGAGATACAGTTAGGAGAAAGGATTATAGGATTCTCACAGAAAATCCTTGAAAACGGGACGCGTATGGTGGTTTTCCAGGATCTTACAGATTATAAGAAAATGGAAGAAGAAAGAAAAGAGCTTGAAAAGCTTGCTTTTCTAGGTGAGCTTGCTGGCAATCTCGCCCATGAGATAAGAAATCCTGTTCAGGCTATAAGTTTGGCTACGGAGCTTTTGTTAAGCGATCGGACTACTCCCGACAAAGAATTACTTAGAGGTGTTCAGCACGATGTGGAACGACTTTCAGAAATTGTAAATAGATTTTTGCACTATGCAAAAATTCCGGAATTAAGGCCTGAGGATGTTAGCTTAAAGAAAATTGTTGAATCTGCCTTTTATAGTGTTAGGAATGATTTTGGTGGTCTTAAGGTTAACTTGGTTAATGAAATTCCTGAGGAGTACTCTTTAAGGGCAGATGCAATAAAGTTGGAGGAGTTCTTTTTAAATATCTTCAGAAATAGTCTGGAAGCGCAGTCAGAAGGAAATATAGAAGTGAGATTACTTAAAAAAGGTGAAGAGTACCGATTAGTTGATGGATATATATTCAAGGCTTCGTGGGATTCCCTTATTGTAAGGGATTACGGAGTGGGGATGGATGAGGAAACCTTAAGAAGGGCAAAAGAACTTTTCTTCACCACAAAAAAAACGGGCACAGGGTTTGGTCTTGCCTTTTGCGATAGGATTGTAAAGTCTCATGGGTGGAAGTGGCAAATTCATTCGGTTAAAAATATAGGCACTGATGTAGTGGTGGAGTTTGTTTCCCATGAAAATTAGAATACTGCTCGTTGATGACGACAGGGGAATTTTAGCTACGGTAACCAAGTTTTTAGAGTCCTGTGGTTATGAAGTTTTTGCCTTTGAAAGTGGTCAAGCAGCTATAAGGGAAATTTCAAACATAAAGCCAAACATCGCGATAATTGACATGAGAATGCCTGAAATTTCGGGTATGGACTTACTTAGTGAAATTAAAAAGTATGATCCGAATATATATGTGATTATGATCACAGCCTATGGAACAGTTGATTCTATTATAGAGGCATTAAGAAGAAGAGTCGATGACTTTCTACTTAAACCTTTTAAAATACAAGATCTGGAATCTGCACTCTTGAGAGCTCAAAGGTATATTGAACTTAGAGAGGAAAATTTAAGGCTAAAACGTGAGCTGGAGTTTATTAAAGAATATGAGATTGTTGGCAAGTCCAGGGCACTACTTGATGTACTTGATAAGATAAGAAAGATTGCACCATTTGATACTACCTGTGTAATTTACGGTGAGACAGGTACTGGAAAAGAACTTGTGGCGAGGGCCATACATTACAATTCTCCGAGGAAAGATGCCCCCTTTATCGCAATAAATATGGCTGCCCTACCTGAGGAACTCATTGAAAGTGAGCTTTTCGGATACCGTAAAGGTGCATATACAGGTGCATACTCGGACAATCCTGGCCTATTTAAGGTTGCTGAGGGGGGCACGATTTTGCTTGATGAGATTTCAGAGGCTTCCCCAAAACTTCAGGCAAAGTTGCTGAGGGTCCTTGAATATAAGGTATTTACTCCCCTAGGTGGCACGAGGGAGGAAAAAGTAGATGTAAGAATACTTGCTGCTACGAATAGAGATTTGAGAAAGCTTGTTAACGAAGGGAAATTCAGAGAAGATCTCTTCTTTAGACTAAATGTAACGAGCATTTACATACCCCCGTTAAGGGAAAGAATTGAAGATATAGAAGTATTGACACATTACTTCCTGTCTAAATTCAGTAAAAAATATAGCAAGACAATAAAGCTTAATTCAGAAGTTTATGAGGTCTTTAAAACTTACAGATGGCCCGGTAATGTGAGGGAGCTTGAACACATAGTAGAGCAGATCGTTATAAACACCGAGGACGGGGCTGAAGTTTCAAGCGAAGAGGTATTGAAAACATTGAACTTAAAGGAAGCCGGTTTAAATAGGCGTTTAAAGAGTCTTAGAGAGTTAGAGAAAGAATATATACTGGAGGTATTAAAATCTACAAATAACGATAAAAGGCTTGCGGCTGAAATCCTCGGGATAGATCTTTCTACTCTTTATAGAAAGTTAAAACAGATAGAAGGGGAGGGATAATTGCATTTTGCAAAACTATTTGCATTTTGCAAATCCTTATAATGAAATTTCTTTATAGAATCAATCATACAACAATGGCACAATTTTTGCAGTATTACAATTAGAACCTAACAGGAGGTAAAACATGAGGCGTAAAGGATTTACACTAATAGAGCTCCTCGTAGTGATCGCAATTATTGCGATCCTGGCTGCTATAGCCCTTCCTCAGTTTGCAAAATATAGACTGAGAGCCTTTAACTCTGCAGCTGAGAGCGATTTAAAGAACATAAGAACAGTATTTGAAGCATACTATAGTGACTATTTTACTTATCCTCAGCAGATTCCGGTATCAACGGGCAATATAACGGTGCAGTACCCCGGCAAACCTCAAGAGACAATTTCACTCTCTAATGGGGTGTATATGCAAGCAAACGTAAGTACGGCTACAGGTGCAAATGATAGCTATACAGTGGTAACACATCATACGGGAGGAGATGAGGAGTATGGTGGCGATTCCGACGCTGCTGCTGTGTATTTCAAGAAAGACAGGACCTATATAGGACAACAAATTCCTGAGGCCTGTCCCGGAGCTAATGCGAATCAAATTGACTTCGCTGGTTGGAATATCAAGTAATATCTGAGTTTACAATTGGAGACCCACGATATTAAGTTCGTGGGTCTCCTTTTTATTTTCTGGTTAAATATCAAGATATCATGTCTTATATGTGTTTTTGTTAATGTAAGACTCAATGTATTTTTAATTCTTAACTCTATAAAAGCCCGAGGTGGGCAATGTTCGTTGTTATTTAAACACTAAGTAAATTAGAAAACTTTTGGAATACTTTAATTGGTGCAGACATTTCAAGTTTTTTCTTACAAGAAACTGGGGAGTTTTTATGTTTTGAGTTTTCCTTTATAATCTACAAGTTAAAATGGCGAGAAGTAACGAAGTTGCTATTGAGTGTAAGGACTTACGAAAGAGTTTTAAAGCCGATTTATTTAGGAAAACTAATTATGCTGTAAAAGGAGTAAATTTTCGGGTTTACAAAAATGAATCTTTTGGGATTATAGGTTTAAACGGTGCAGGTAAGACTACAACGATTAAGGTTGTATTGGGACTTATTAAACCAGATAGTGGGAATGTAAAAGTTTTAGGTAAAAACCCTTCATCTTACGGTATAAGGGAAAAAATTTCCTATTTACCCGAAAATCCGAGTTTTTATGAAAACCTTAAGGGTTATGAATTCTTGATGTTCGTTGCTAAGTTGAGAGGGTTGCGCGGAAAGCAAGCAGTTGAAGAGGTGGAAAAGTGGCTATATAAAGTGGGGCTCGAGAAAGAAGGTGGTAAAATGTTAAGGAAATATTCAAGGGGTATGCTACAAAGGATTGGGCTTGCACAGGCTTTTTTAGGTGAAACAGAACTTATCATTTTGGATGAGCCATTAAACAGTCTTGATCCTATGGGTAGAAGAATGGCAAGGGATTTAATATGGGAAAAGTTGCAGGGAGGGTCCACTATCCTTTTCACTTCCCATATTTTAGAAGATATCGAAAAAATTTGTGATAGGGTAGCTGTTATGCATGATGGTAAAGTGATCCAAATTATAGAGGTAAATCAGGTGGGTGAAAAACTGGAAGATATTTTTTTAAGGACCATACGAGAGTATGAGGAAAAAAATTGAAGTTGCCAAGATTACTTTTATACAAGCTTTGAGGGAAAAGGCTTTCTTGATAGTTTTACTCAGCAGTTTGCTTGTTGCATTATTTATCCCGGTGGTGGGTTCCCTTTCCATGTTTGAGATCTCAAATACAGTGATGGGATTCGTTCTCTCCTATGTCAATTTATCCGTCCTCATTATTTCTTCCGTTATTATGATGACAGTTTTCCAACTGGATCTTGAGAGAAAGACCTTGCAGTTTATTTTGAGTTTGCCAATAAGTAGAGGCGATTACGTAATAGGGAGATATATGGGATTTCTATCTTTTGGCGCTGTGAGTACATTTTCTATTGTATTCATTTTATACCCACCGCTTGCGTATTACATTAGGAGTAACCCAAACTTTGTGAATTTAAGTATACTCTACTTCATGTACGGCATTTTTCTCTTAATCGAGCTTTCTATCCTTATTGCCTTTGCCCTTTTGTTTGTTTCCTTATCTTCTAAGGTTGTAATTACCATGTTCGGTATTTTTAGTGTCTACATAACGGGGCATTCCATAGATGACGTCGTGGAATTCATGAGCACCCACAAAGGAATGGGGTTTACAGGTTTTTCAGAGGGGGTAATTACCATAGCTAAATATGTTTTACCTAATCTTTCGGTATTTGATTTAAAAGTCAATTTTGTTTATGGTAAAGGAATCTCCGCTGTGAGTTTAATACTTTCTGCAGCTTATGGGATTCTTTATTCTCTTTTGATAGTTCTCCTTGCTGTGGAAATATTCAAATATAAAGAAATTTTCTGAATATGAGAGGTTACATAGTTTCTATTGCCTTGTCTGGGTTACTGGTGCTGTTAAATTTCGGTTACACTTCATTTCGAAGAGATTTGCAAAACAGGCAAGAAGTTGTTGTAATTAAGAATTATTTAAAACCGGAATTTGAAAAATGGTCAGCTTTTGAATTTTCACTTATAAAAGCCTATTGGTATTTGCTGAGGTTAAGAATATCGATAGGGACCTATAGGGAAAAAAAAATCCCTTTTGACGACAATCTGAAGAGGGCAATCAAAAATACAGCCATGGTTATCGTGAAGTTATGTCCATTTTATTTTGACAACTATTATATAGCTAACGGTTTTTTAACCTGGGACTTTGGTGATGCTGAAAGCGCTAATGAAATTTTAAAAGAGGCAATAAAGTATAACCCTGACAACTACGTATATTACTTCTATCTTGGCTTTAATAGCTTTTATTTCTTGCGGGATTTCGATTCGGGTGCAAAATATCTGCTGAAAGCCACGGAAATCTCAGGTGATCCAAGATTTGCTCATCTTGCTTCAAGGCTTCTATACTCCACTGGACGAACCGAAGTTGCTATTGCCGTGCTGGAAAATATGTTAAAGAATGTAAAGGAAGAGGCTTGGAGAGAGCAAATAGAGAAGAGATTAAAAGCCTTAAAAAGTTTTTATTATTTGCAGTCTGCTATTGGGGTGTATGCGGAAAGATTTGGTAGAAAGCCCACTAATTTGCAAGAGCTCGTGTCAAGCGGAATTATAGACAGAATTCCTGAAGACCCTTACGGTGGGGTTTTCTATATTGATGAGAATGGAGAGGTAAGAGGCACAAGTAAGTTTTTTTCAAAATAAAGATGGGAGGGAACACAAAAGTTCCCTCCCATCTTTTCTATGTATTTATCTAGTTTGTAACTATAAGTTTTACCTGTTTCTCGATTTTGCCAACTTTAAGGTGCAGGAAGTAGACTCCCTGGTTGAGCTTCCTTTCGGTGACCCTGATCTCATTATAACCTTTTAACACCTCTCTTTGGGTTTTTATGATTTTTCTTCCCATTGCGTCAAAGATTTCTATTTTTGCAAAGTTCGTCTCAGTGGAATAAATGTTTAAGTGAACGAATCCACCACGGATCTGCAACGAGTTTATTAGAATTAGATCAGTGTGAGGAGCTTCTTGAATCTCCGTTCTTAAACTCTTGAAGGGGTCGGAGATGTAGTAAACAGCTGATGCTGTGGAGGACGCAACTTTGAGAAGCATATGTTCAGTAAATATATTCCCGGGTAAAGTCCACTGGAAATAGCCTTGGTTTGATTGGTTTTGTGCAATTAAGTTCCATGTCCTTCCTGTATCGGTGGAGTAGAAGATATCCAAAGTAGGTATGTTTCCTATATTCCTCCAAGTGATATAATATGTCCTGCCAGCGTACCAGTACGAGGATGTGTCCGGAGTAATAAATTCGAAGATCGGTTTTTGGATGTATACGTTGGGAACCAAATAACGCACCGATGGGATTTGTGGGTTATAAATTCTCAAGAGCACAGAGGTATTTGGTAACAGTGGAACGTTCCAGTTGTAACCGTTTGTGTTCTGTAAGTCAAGGGAGATAGGGTTCCAGGATGCCCCTCCATCGATAGAGTATTCAAGGTTTACTCTGTCGCACTGACCTGTCGTTCTCCAGGTGATCGGGGCGCTAAGACCAGAAATAAGTGTATCACTCATTACGGGAGTCAAAAATTCAAATGATTGTGGTACTATGGTGAATACCTGGCTTATTGTGAAAATTCTACTATCTGAGGTGCTACTTATTCTAATAACACAGTTGTTGGAACTATCAGGGGGTACTGTCCATTCATACTTGCCATAGTTGAGAACCCCAGTGGCGATGTATGTCCAGGTATTTCCATTGTTAGTTGAATATTCAATGTTTACTTGTGGAACAGCTCCTATGGTGTTCCAGCAAATGAAATATTTATTTCCACTCACAAGTATGCAGTTTGAGTATGGGTAACTTATTTCGAATCTTTGCTGAGGAATAGTGAATGTATCAGAAAGTCCATAAGTTTGTTCATTCTGGGTGTTAGTGATTTTGATGATGCAGGCTGTGCTTGGAGAGGATGGGACCGTCCATTCATAGTACTGAGCGTTATTACTATAATTTGGGATGATGGAATTGAAAGTTTCTCCACCATCTATTGAGTAGTACAAATTAACATTATTTATTGTGCCCGTATTACCCCAGGTTATATAGTATTTTCTTCCAGTAACGAATTGTGAAAATCTGTTGGGCGATTTTACAGTGATGATTTGTCTTCTTGCAAATTGCCATTGGGAGACGGAAAAAACTCTGCTCTCGTTGGCCGCTTCCACTTTTACAATGAATTCTTTATCACTTAACGCTTCTGGAATTTGCCACTCGTATGATGATCCGGACACGTTATAGGTAGTAATGGGTACCCACTGGGAACTGTCGGTTGAGTAGTAAAGTTTAAATTGAATTACACCCCCCGTTGACGCCCATGTAATGTGGACTTTACTACCTACATAGAAAGAATCTCTCGATGTTTTTAGGTTAGTAAGCGTTAGTTTCCCTTGTCTTGCCGTTAGTAAACCGGACGTACTTGAAATGGGAAGGGGTAATACAGCTTCTACCTTAATACGCATAGAATCACTATAGACTTCGGGGAAGGAGTACCATGTATAATAACCAGTATTGGTGGTTGTAGTTAAAGTAGTGTAGTTTCTGCCGTTGTCTAAGGAGTATGAGATGCGAACTTGTTGAAATGCACCTTTAGATCTCCATGTGATGTGATAGGTTCTACCCGTAATAAACTCTATAGGTTCGTCTTTTGGTGAGATGAGCTCGATAGTTTGCGGTACAATACAGAAGGTATCCGATAATCCGTAGCAGTTTGGGTTCGCAGAATTTTCAACCTTTATTAATACCTGACCTGAAGAGCTTGTTGGAACTGTCCATAGATAAGAGCCCTCATACCCAGTTGTGTTAACATTACTTGCGACTATATTCCAGTTGATACCTCCATCAACAGAGTATCGGATATTTACATTATCAATCCTACCCCAATTCTGCCAGGTAATGTAATAAGTCGTGCCAGCTGTGAGTGTATCTGTCTTCTTTGGGGAGTAGACAAAAATTCTTTGTGGTATCACGCGGAATACCATTGATGTTTCGGCAACTTGAGTAGGTAGCCGTTTGTGACGTATTAAAATCCTAACAGAGTCTGATGGGATGTTAGGTATTGTCCAGATATAAGTCCCAAAATAGGCTGTATCTGGAAGGTTAGTTACTATGGGATAGAAAGTTCTCCCATTATCGTAAGAATAGAATATATCAACAGTATCAATAATTGCTGAGTTTTTCCAGTATATTCTGTGTTTCGAGCCTACATACCAAATCGTTGAGGAATCGGGGTAAACAATGTTAATTTTTGGTGCTTTTATGTATAATGGTCCAGTTATTATCCTCTTTGTTGTGTCTGCCATCCACATTATCTTTAAATAGAGTCTTGAGTTTGGAAATTCTGGTACTTTTATAATGTAGGAATTTGTGTTAACACCTGATGCAACTAAGGTAAAGTTAAAGGTATCATTTACAGAATACCATACACTTACATTGTCTATGCGCGAGTCTTTTAACCAGTAAATAAAGAGTGAATCACCACAATGTAGAGTATCATTAACACGCGGTTCAATAAAAATTATAGAGCTATCTGTGGGGATTTCAGGTGGGCTCGTAACCTGAAGGGTACAGGTTACAAAACTTGTAGGATATAAGTGGTTGATGAGCTTCAACTCATATATAGTATCCGTTTGAGGAAGAGTTACTAACGCATATCCGTCATTCCTCACTACATAAGTAGTAGTTGAGCCTGACGGGAGTAATTTTATCTGTATGTCCAGGGTGTCATTGTAAATTTCGCCTGTCCATCTCCAGTGAATAGGGAAGGGAATTCCAGCGTAAACCTGACTTCGTTTTTGCATTCCATTAAAGTATAGCTCTGCCGGTGCTATTTTAAATGGTAACGAGGATATGACATACTCCTGCGGATAGTGAAAGTTTTGGACTTTTACTAAGCAACTATTCGAGGCAACATTCGTCGGTAACTTCCAGTTTATTGAGCCTTCCTTAGTATAATGGTCACCTAAAAAGACCCAATTAATTCCATTATTTGTAGAGTAGTAAGCCTTTACAGTATCTGAGCCAAGAGTGTAAAAAGATATCTCTCTTCTTTCACCTTGAATGAAGGTAACGCTGTCATTCGGGAAAAGCAACACAGGCTTAGCTGGTGCTATAACGAAAATATCACTTGAGTCAAATACCGACGGGTCATTAACAGAGGTAATCTTTATCCAGCAAGAGTCCGAGACTGCTATTGGGACTGTAAAATATTCGGTACCATCATCGGGGGTATTTGCGGCGAGGACTAACCATTGGACTCCTGATTCCGTCTTGTAAAGTAGTTCAATTTTAACATTTCCTAGTGAACCTCTTGATTCCCATCTAATCGGGTATCTCGCACCGACAAGGAGAGTTTCTCCTAAAACTGGTCTCTTTACTGAAATTTCGGGTTTCCGGATTATGAAACTATCCGAAACACTATATATATTGGGGTCTCTTGTGTTCTCCACTTTTATTCTGCAAGAAGTGGAAGGTGAATTTGGTATAGACCATAAATAAGTACCTACGTTTTGTAGGTTTGTGGTTATAGTATCCCATGATAAACCGTTGTCTCTGGAGAGATACAAATTTACTCTACTGCAATATCCCTCCGTTACCCACTGGATGCCTATCCTTTCTGTTGGCCAGAGTTCTTGCCCTGAAGATGGAGAGATTATCTTAATGTTTGTATTTTTAATAACAAAAGGACCAGCCAAAGCGTACGCGTTAGCGTCATTAGGATCGCTAATTTTTATTAAACAGTTGGATGAGGATGTTGTATCTACTGTCCACACATAGGTGCCTGTATTTTGTAGATTTGATTGAATAACTCTCCATGTGTTTCCACCATCGTTTGAAAATTCGATCCTTACATATGGTATTTTACCAATCACTTCCCAAAGGATTGAATAGCTACTGTTTGGTGATAGAGAATCTCCAGGTTTTGGGGTGATTATCCTTATTTGAGCAGGTAATATTTTGAATCTTACTGAATCTCTAATATTGGGATTATTGTAGTCCTGAATTCTTAACCAACCGTACTCGGTTGACCTTGTGGGGACCTGGAAGTAGTGGCTTCCATCGTTATTTGTAGAGGTAGCAATGGGAGTCCAACTGTTCCCGCCATCCAAGGAGTATTCGAGTTTAACACTTTGGATGTTTCCAATCCAATCCCAGTGTATGGCTTGATATTCGCCTTGGATGAGCTCTGCATTATTCCTGGGTTCCAATAAAGTAAGGGAGTTTTCACCTATACTTGAAAAATTGTCCCCTTCGTCACTAATTTGTGGATTTGAGGCATCTGATATCCTGATTTTGAAAGAATTGGTTGGGGTAGAGGGTGCAGTAAAGGTGTGCGAACCGTCGTTAGGTGTACTGGATATTACGGTGTTCCAGGTATTTCCTCCATCCAGTGTATACTCAATCCTTACGTTAGAAATACTACCGGTTGATGACCATACTACTGGGTAATCTCTATTAGCAACAAAATACTCACCACCATTTGGATACAGGAGAGTTAATGTGTTTTGGACAATTTCAAAAGGAGTATCACTCTGATCGTAACATTGGGCATTAGTCACATCAGAAACTTTTATTAAATATTGGCTTCCGGGCGTAAGATTTGTAGGTATAGACCAGATGTAGCTACCTGTGTTAGATGTATTGGAAATTACTGTAAACCATGAAATCCCACCGTTAGGAGAATACTCAATTTTTACGTTACTTATTATTCCTCTCCAAGTCCATCTTATAGCCATTTTATCGCCGAGTCTGAATGTATTATTTCCATTAGGATAGGTTAAAGTGATTTGGGGAGGTCTAATGGAAAAAACATTATCTGATTCATCCCTTTGGAATGTGTCTGCAACATTGGTTACTCGAATTTTAACCAGTTCTGATATCTGATTGGGAACTGTCCACAAATAATAACCGTTATTAGGTGCAGAACTTGTTATGGTAAACCAGTTTGTCCCCCCGTCTAATGTGTATTCAATCCTGACATATCCTGTGGAGCTGCTTGTTACCCAGTGAATCGCGTGCTTTTCTTGCGGATAGAAGGTTTCGCCACCATTTGGCTCTAATATCCTAATGTAGCCGTAAGCTATACCTGTTAGTATTAAGAGTTTACAAAAAAAGCGCATTACACAAACCTCCTGTTAAGCTAAAAGTATTTTAATAGATTAGGTAGTTTTAGTCAAGTCAAAAATTTCTCTTTACTCATGGTCAGCACAATATTTGACTGTCTGCATTTTGGGAGAGGTTGCTTTTTGCAGTATTCAAATGATGTAATATAATTTACAACAGATATGAAGGTTACTGTTATCGGACTAGGTTATGTAGGTTTAGTTACTTCTATTGGACTTGCAGAACTAGGCCATGATGTTATGGGTTATGATGTTGATGTAGATAAGATCTCTAAGCTAAAGGGTGGTCATCTGCCCATCTTTGAACCCTTATTGGATGAGATTTTTCAAAAAAATTTGGGTAATAAGTTTAATGTAACCACATCTCCCGAGGAAGCGGTACTATTTGGGGATATAATTTTTATATGTACTGGGACACCTACCAATCTTGATTGGAGTGTGGATTTGACGCAGGTTGAAGAGGCGGCTAAAACAGTTGCATGGCATATTGATAGGTTTAAATTGGTTGTTGAAAAATCAACTGTGCCAGTTAACACAGCAAGATGGATTGAGAGGACAATAAGGCTTTATTTGAGACGATCTGTAGACTTTGAGGTTGCATCAAACCCTGAATTTCTAAGAGAGGGGAATGCCGTTCAGGACTTCTTTAAACCTGATAGAATTGTAATAGGAGTTCAATCGGCTCGTGCAGAAAGGATGTTAAGACAGCTTTATAAGCCATTAAAAGCCCCTGTTGTGATAACGGATATTAATACGGCGGAACTAATTAAGCACGCCTCAAATGCTTTTTTAGCTATGAAAATTTCGTTTATCAACATGATTTCAGATTTGTGCGAGCATGTGGGGGCTGATGTTGAAGTTGTTGCGAAGGCAATGGGTTTAGACAGAAGGATAGGTAAGGAATTTTTAAAAGCAGGTATCGGCTACGGTGGTTCTTGTTTTCCAAAAGACGTGAAGGCACTTTATCACATCGGGAAAGAATACAACTTAAATTTCGAGCTTTTGAGATGCGTTCATGAAATAAACGAATCGAGAATAGATGTTTTCTTCAATCATATTAAAAAGGCGCTGTGGAATGTTAGACAAAAGAAACTTGCGATGTGGGGACTTTCATTTAAGCCAAACACTGATGATATAAGGGAAGCACCAAGCATAAAGGTAATCAAACGCATATTAGAACAAGGAGGTGATGTGACACTCTATGACCCAGTGGCTTCAGAAAATGTAAAGAGAGTTTACCCTCCGAGTGAAAAAGTTCACTATGCTTTAGACATGTACGAGGCGGTTGAGGGGAAGGACGCGCTTCTTATTATAACAGAATGGGACATCTTCAAAAATGCAGATTTGCAGAAAGTTAAAAAGTTACTGGCTACTCCAATTATCATAGATGGAAGAAATATTTACGACCCTAAGAAGATGAAGAAGCTCGGGTTTGAATACTACTGTATGGGGAGGAAAGCTTGAAGAAGGTCCTTATTACCGGTGTCGCCGGATTCATAGGCTCTCACCTTGCAGAGAGGTTTATAAGAGAAGGCTATTTTGTATACGGTGTAGACAATTTTTTGACGGGAAGAAGAGAGAACATAGCTCATCTTTCCTCAGAGAACTTTACTTTAATAGAATGGGATCTCAGAACCCCTTTCACCTTTGATTTTAATGAGTTAGACCTGATTTTACATTTTGCTTCGCCTGCATCCCCTGTGGACTATTTTAGATATCCGATTGAAACTTTGGAAGTTAACTCAATCGGAACTTTGAGTATGTTGAAGTTGGCTCTAAAAGTCGGTGCCTTGTTTGTATTTGCTTCGACCTCGGAGGTTTACGGCGATCCTGAGGTGCACCCTCAGGGG
>JBDRYG010000003.1:0-46223 GCA_039803305.1 Caldifarciminota bacterium | reverse complement strand
ATCAGCCCTAACTTTTAGATTAAGTGATGATCTGGAAAAAAGGCTTGGTACTATTCAGATCCCTGGTTTTTGTTTGATAAAAAATGGGAAAACTACATTCTACGTTGAAGGATTAGTCCTTAATCTCGGTTCTTTGCTTAGATTTTTCGACTAATGGGAAAGATAGCCATTCTTCCTTAGTCCCCTGGTGAGCCACCTTCTGCCATTCCTCATCGGTCAGCCTTTTGTCCATGGGGTATGTGAATTCATAATAGGAAAACATGGCGCCTTTGTAAATCTTTCCGTCATGAAATACCCAAATTTCAAGGGGTCTTCCCACTGCGACCTGTAGTACCGTTTTAGTATTAACATCGGTGTGAACATCAGCAACAAGCGGTAGTAAGGTGTCAGCATAACTCTGCGCAAAGTCGGGGGAGAAGGTGTAAATATTTTCCAGAAAATCACTAAATTTGTAAAGTCGTTCTTTTAATTTATCTGGAATTTTTTCACCCTTCTGCTGTTTTTCGAGAGCATATAAGAGACTTTGGGTGAAGTTTGAAAGGTGGTTTATTTTTTCGGAAATTTCTTCATTTAACATTCCATACCTTGATAAGGTATCCTTCAAGTTCTCTAAAAAGTTAATAAGCTCTTTGTAAGTTTCTGGTAAGGGTTCAATGAGGATTTCGCTAATTTTAGGTTCAGGAGGAAGCGCAGTTACCTTCGCAGTATAGCTTTGTTTTGCATAAAGGATTGTGTCATGGCGGAGTTCTGCCCAAAAGGCTCTTTGAGTCACCAGTAGTTTATCTTGGTATGCTTTGTTATATGTTTTCATTCGAATAGGAAATGCAGAGGGAGAATTTAGAGTTTTGATAATGTAGAGCCAATGAAAGTATGCATTTTGATGCCAATCATCCCTTGAGAAATTCGAGAACTGTTTCGTAAGGGAGTCAAGCATTTTCTGGTAATTTTTATACTTGTTTTCTTTATAATACTCGATTAAAATTTCCTTTGCCCTGTTATTCTCAAGGACGGCAAGGATATCAAGGCTTTTCGGGAAAAGGCGGGGCTTAGCTCTGGTACCAACAACTGGATAAACCAGGTTCTGAAATATGTATGAGTCTGGTATAAATCTTTGTGTCATAAATTTAACGCTAACGAGTTTTTGTTCAGGATTTTCAATGTCTTCGAAGTAGGTAGAGAAAATAGCAGGTCTTTTTAGATTCTTAAGTTCTTCAGCAAATTTTATTATTTCCATATCTTCTGAGAACCCTTCAGGAAATGCTGGAAAGTGTCTCCTAATATAGGGTATTATCTCAATAATACTAAAATCATCACCACTTCCAACAAAGTAGGATGTTACTCTGTAGATTCGTTCATATTTCTCCTTTATTTGTGTGTTTTCCTCGAGAATGAAAGCTAAAAGAATAGCGCACCGTGTAAGGTGAATATTTCTTTCCTTTTCTCTATTGTTATCTGGTGATATGTAGAAAGGCATTCTTCCGAGGAACATGATGGCTTTGAAATAATTCTCCAATTTCGGAGTTCTTGTATAGTGTCCACGAGGTTTATACTGAGAGTAGTCTTCTAAGATGTTTAATACTCGCGATGTGTCAAAGCCTTTGTGTTCCTCTATGAGTGAAATCTCTTCCTGAACCACGTGTTCAACTATTTTCGATGGTTTGAATTCAGGGTTTAACAATTTGATTGCTACTTCAATATATGCTAAGTCAGTCCTTGCAGCTTCGCTTATTTGTTTATTCTTTACGAGTACGAGGTCAGAAAGTCGAGTACGTAGATAAGTTAGAATATCCTCTAGCTCTTTAAATAGATAGTCCTCTTCAATACGCCTGAGGCTGTAATTGAAAATCAAGTGAACTCCATGTAACAGAGGATCTATGGTAATAAATAATGGCTCACCAGAGCTTTCTAATTTCCTGTAAACTGCTGGAAAATTACTATAATCAGTCTCAAAAACAATAAATCCTTTTTCTTTCAGAGTTGTTTCACTGTTCTGATGTGCTAAGTCCCCAAAGTCGTTAATAAGCGATATCAGCGTAAAGAGTAAGAGTTTCAACATATAGGTAATTTTAAAACGGAAAATGGCGATTTAAAAAATTGAATTATTTGTTGTGAAATATAGGTTATAAGAGGGCATTTTGACAGACAGGTATTTATTTGGCATATACAAAAGGTACTATGATTGGTTACCTCTAATGAGTTGATCGGGCTATCAAATATCATGTATTACGGGAGATCCTATAATAGACCTTGTTCACTCTTTGATTTTCATTTTTAGAATGTTATTATTGTGGTATGATTTTGTCTATCCTTATTGCTTACATTTTTTCAAGTCGTGATTACACTTGTATCAATAATGCTTTTGAGTATATAAAACAGGGTGACACTGTTTGGGTGGCTACATCTGGAGGTGTTGTCAAGTTTCACAAAGATGATTTTACTCTCGCAGAGGATTCTGCCTCCTTGCTTTTTTCGGTTTATTCTTCATCTAGCGGTTTAAGGGGTAACAAAGTAAGAAGCATTACCCTGGACGATAAAGGTAACATCTGGGTCCTTGTACAGGATATGGGCATCCATGTAAAACCATATGGTGAAAATCGTTTTCTTTATTATTCATTGCCTCTTCTCACTCTTAATCGTAGCAAAATAGTCCGTTTTTACCCTCCTGACTATTTATTACTCGGGACCGATTATGGACTTTTCGTTGTTAAGACTGGTGGTAACTTAGATCCATCGGATGATAGAATCTATCCACCGCTTCGTATTAGAGATACAGTTCTATATATTTTTAGTGATACAAATATTGTTTATGTCTCAACTTTTTCGAATATTTACATTTGGTCTGAGGATAGTGTATCTGTTCTTGAGTTACCTATAAATACAAGGAATTTTGGTCCAATATGCAAATTTGGTAACAAAATTCTGTACTCGACGGGTGATAAGCTTGTTTTCTGGTCTCCAGACACGGTTAAGGCTTTTGATTTAAATAAAGTTTGGCATATTTCAAATCTGCAAGATTCATTTTATGTGGCGTCTGTTAACGGGGTTTACAAAGTTTTCAATGGTATTTTAACAAGAGTAAGCTCGAGGAATACAGCTTTGGCTATACCCTTAGGGGAAGCAATTCTTGCTACTTTTTATGCGATAAATAGGGAGTACGCTGGTTATGGACCTCCATGGAATATAATTTCTGGGAATAGAACCTATACCTTAAAAATAGGTTCTCCCTTTAATGTAATAACCTCAATGGATTATAAAAAGGGTATTTTAGCGTGCGCTACCTTGATGTGGACAAGTGATACCATCTCTCTCAGAAGCAAAGGGTTCGTTTTTAAGGACAACTTTTATTTGTTGGATAGTCTTAAGACTATCAACCATGCTGTGCGAAGCATTGCAATAGACGATTCTCTTAAAATATGGGTAGGGACCTATAGCACTAATGCTCTTGGGATATATGTCTTTGACAGCACTGGAAAATTTCTTCACAAAATTGAGGGACTTCCTTCGCCTATAGTTACTCACATTGCAATTGGTTGGGATACAGTTGTGGCATTATGGCAACAGGGTATTTATAGGATTAGAAGAGAAAATGATACATATCATGTTAAGGAAGTATTCCGGGTTGATTATCCATTTGTAATAACCCATGGTTCAATGGGCTTTTATATTATTGGCACGGAGAACGAAGGGCTTATTAAAATTGACACAGCCGGTAATGTTATTTTAAGAATAAGTCCTGCGGATTTAAATTCGGCTCTTGTCACTATGGCTAAAGAAAAAGGAGGTAACATCTATATAGGAACGTCCTCGGGATTTTTGAAGTATAGCAACGGAACTGTCAAGAGACTCGTTGATGGTTATGTGAGAGATTTTGAATTTTACAATGATTACATCATAGTTTTACAGGATTCAGCATTATTAGTTTTAAGAGGGGATAGTGTACAGCTTAAATTAACGCCAGAAAACTCTTGTAAGACTTTTATAACGCAGCCTTTCTATATGGTAAGAGATGTTCTTGAGGTAACAGAAAACGGCGACATTATCGTAGGTGGAGAGGAAGGCTTTTCTATTTTAAAAGTTCTTTACCCTAAAGGATTTAGAGGGTATACGAGAATCTTTCCAAATCCCTGTAAGAGAGGAGAGAAGCTTTATATTGAGTCGGAGGTTGAGCCCAAAGTTTTTGATCTCGGCTTTAGAAAGTTAGAATTTAAACCCGTAAAAGATGGGGATATCTATTACTTTAGAACCGATGATTGGGAACTAGGTGTGTATATCATCGTAGTGGAAGGTAGTAGTGCATCCACTGTCATTATTAAAAAATGAATTAGGTCTCTTTGTTCATCCGTATACATTGTTTTATAATTGATTTTCAAAGGAGGCAGATATGGAAAGGAAGAAATACGTATATTTCTTCGGTGGTGGAAAGGCAGAAGGCGATAAGGATATGAAAAACCTTCTTGGAGGTAAGGGTGCTAATCTTCACGAGATGACAAATCTGGGGATACCCGTACCGCCGGGGTTTACAATTACTACTGAGGCTTGTGTTTTTTACTTTAAAAATGGTGCTTTTCCACCGGGACTCGAGGAGGAAGTAAGAGAGAATTTGAGCAGATTGGAAAAGCTTATAGGTAAGACTTTTGGTTCGATAGATAATCCACTTCTTGTATCAGTTAGATCTGGTGCAAGAGCTTCGATGCCAGGAATGATGGATACAATTCTTAATCTTGGTTTGAATGATCAGTCGGTACAGGGTCTTGCTAAAAGAACTTCAGACGAAAGGTTTGCATATGATTCTTACCGAAGGTTTATCCAGATGTTTTCTGACGTAGTTCTTGGTGTCGATCGAAGCCTTTTTGAAGAGAGACTTAAAGAGAAAAAAGCCAATTTAGGGATTAAGGAAGATTATGAGCTAACTGCAAGAGACCTAAGGGAACTTGTGGAAGAATATAAAAGTATCGTGATGAAAGTAACTGGAAGGTCATTTCCTCAGAATCCTGAAGAACAGCTTTGGTTAGCAATTGAGGCCGTGTTTAAATCTTGGAACAACAAGAGAGCTATTGAATACAGGAGACTCCACAAGATTCCAGATGATTGGGGAACGGCTTGTAATGTTCAAGCTATGGTTTTTGGAAACATGGGATTTGATTGTGCGACTGGGGTTGCTTTCACAAGAGATCCATCCACTGGTGAGAAGACCGTTTATGGTGAATATCTACCGAACGCACAGGGAGAGGATGTTGTAGCTGGTATAAGAACGCCTAAGAAATTGCAAGAACTTCAGAAAGAAATGCCAAGGGCGTATCAAGAGCTTATTGAAATATTTGAGAAACTAGAAAGACACTATCGGGATATGATGGATATAGAGTTTACAATCGAAAAAGAGAAAGTCTACATCTTGCAGACAAGGGTTGGAAAGAGAAGCGCAAGAGCTGAGGTAAAAATTGCTGTCGACATGGTTAGAGAGGGGTTGATTACTAAAGAGGAGGCCATACTCAGGGTAGATCCAAGAAGGGTTGAGCAACTTTTGCATCCTATGGTTGACCCCAAGGCCGAAAAAGTTGTTCTAACGAAAGGACTTCCTGCATCTCCTGGTGCTGCCTGGGGTAAAGTAATATTTGATGCTGATGAAGCTGCTGATCTTTCGGAGGCAGGTGAAGCTGTAATTCTTGTCAGAGATGAGACCTCTCCTGATGATATTCGCGGGATGGCCAGATCAAAGGGTATCCTTACTGCAAGAGGTGGGATGACATCTCACGCTGCAGTTGTAGCAAGGGGTATTGGGAAACCCTGTGTGGTTGGTGCTGAGGAGATTGAGGTAGATTACAAAGAAAACTTATTTAGGGTTAGGGATGTGATAGTTAGAAAGGGAGATATTATAACCATCGACGGATCAACGGGAGAAGTTTTACTTGGTAAGGTACCAACGATAGACCCTGAATTTTTCTCTGAATTTAATGAACTTCTTAAATGGGCGGATGAGCTGAAGAAGCTCGGGGTTAGAGCAAACGCTGATACACCTGCTGATGCTCAGAGAGCTAGAAAGTTTGGCGCACAAGGTATAGGACTTTGTAGGACTGAGCACATGTTCTTCGAAGGGGAGAGGATTTATGCAATGCAGGAAATGATACTTGCTAAAAATAAACAGGAAAGGGAGAGGGCCCTTGCTAAGCTGTTACCCATGCAAAGGGAGGATTTTAAAGGGTTGTTTAAAGCGATGGACGGATTTCCTGTAACAATAAGGCTTTTAGATCCACCACTTCATGAATTCGTCCCTAAGACTAAGGAACAAATGGAGGAACTATCTAAAAGGACAGGTGTTTCGGTGGAGGAAATTATCGTAAAATCTGAGTCATTAAGAGAGGCAAATCCAATGCTCGGGCATAGAGGATGCAGACTTGGAATTGTATACCCAGAAATTACAGAAATGCAGGCAAGGGCTATCTTTGAGGCTGCGTGCGAGTGTGTAAAGGAAGGTATTAAGGTGTTTCCTGAAATTATGGTTCCAATAGTCTCGGTAAAGGAGGAGCTTGACCATCAGAAGGCAATAATTGATAAGGTAGCAAAAGAGGTTATGTCTGAAAAAGGTGTTAATATAGAATATTCCGTTGGGACCATGATTGAATTACCGAGAGCATGTGTGACTGCAGATAAAATTGCACAAACGGCAGAATTTTTCTCTTTTGGTACTAATGATTTGACTCAGACGACTTTTGGATTTTCGAGAGATGATGTAGGAAAATTTGTTCCAAAATACATTGAACTTGGTATACTTAAGGAAGATCCATTCCAGGTTTTGGATCAAGAAGGTGTAGGATTTTTAGTTAAAGTTGGTATAGAGAAAGGTAGATCAACTCGACCGAATTTAAAGGTTGGTATCTGTGGTGAGCACGGAGGTGAACCTTCATCTGTTGAGTTCTGTCACATGGTGGGAATGGACTATGTTTCATGTTCTCCTTTCCGGGTACCTATAGCTAGACTGGCAGCGGCACAAGCTGCTGTAAAAGGGAAAGTAAAGCCGCAGGAATCGGCTCATTGAAACTCAAGCTGGCGTAGCTCAATCGGCAGAGCAGCGCATTCGTAATGCGCAGGTTGGCGGTTCGAGTCCGCCCGCCAGCTTTCAAATCTTATATGGATAGTAAACTACTTTTTTCAGTATCTGGATTAAGGGGAGTTGTAGGTGAATCTCTCGATTTAATAACAGCTGTCAAATATACAGCAGCTTTTCTCAGGCATAATGGGGGGACAACTTACGCAGTGGCTCAAGATACACGTCCGCATAGTCTTGCATTGCGAAAGGCTGTTATATCTACGATACTTTCCTGTGGAAAAGAGGTTATTGACTTAGGAATTGTCCCCACTCCAACTCTTCTTCATTTTGTTAGAACGAAAAATCTTTCTGGTGGCGTGATGATAACTGCAAGTCATAACCCAATTGAATGGAATGCATTGAAATTTGTTAATTCTAATGGAATGTTTATTTCGTCTCAAGATGTTATGCGCATAGAGAATCTCGTAAACGAAACTCCTGAATGGTGCAAATTTTGGGAATATAAACCGTTAAGGATAAATAATAATGCGATCGGTGATCATGTATCTGCTATAGTTGAGCACCCTTTAATAAGGCTGCGTGAAATAAGAAAAAAGGGATTCACAGTAGTTTGTGATTGCGTAAATGGAGCTGCTTTTGATGCTATTCCAACCCTTCTTAAGACGCTTGGATGTCGGGTCATACCTTTATATTGTGATGATAGTGGTGAATTTTCGAGAAATCCTGAGCCCAAAAAAGAGCATCTTTCGGATCTTGAGTCATTACTGTTTAAAGAGGATGCTGATGTCGCTTTCGCTACAGATCCGGACGGGGACAGACTGGTAGTAGGATTCAAAGATACAGGGATACTTTCAGAGGAATATTCTGTTCCTCTAGCAGCCTATCATGTGTTAAAATACGTTAAAGGAGATGTGGTTGTTAACCTTTCCACTTCTATGATGATAGAGGACGTTGCACGTTTATATAAGGTAAACGTATTCAGGACCCCCGTTGGCGAAGCCAATGTAGTTAACTCAATGTTGGAAAAAGGTGCAGTAGTAGGTGGTGAAGGAAATGGAGGCGTAATTTATCCTGCAATTAACCCAGCCAGGGATTCATTGGTCGGAATTGCACTTATACTCTCTCTGATGGCAGAGGAAAATATTTATGATGTACTTTCAAAGATGCCTCGTTATTACATGGTGAAGAGAAAGGTTGAATGGGGTAGTGAAATTCCCCGGGATGAACTTAGAAAAGAATTTAAGAATTTTGAAGTTAGCGAAATTGATGGCATCTACTTTAGAAAGCGGCATGAGTGGGTTCATATTAGAAAATCAAACACAGAGCCTATTTTGAGGATTTACGCCGAAGCCGAAACATCGGAAAAGGCTTCTGAACTTATTAGTAAGGCACTAAAAGTTCTCAAGTAGCTTATTTATTGCTCTTTCGCGAATTTTACTATAAAATTTACATGTATGAACGATGTTTTAAAAGTTTTAATTGAAATTCAGGGTTTAGAGGAGGAGATACAGGAAATTACGAGGAGAAAAAGGGTTTTGCCTGGTGAAATTAATGAATTAGAGTCTGAAATAGAAAGACTTAGAAAAGAGAAAGAGAAAGTAGTTGCGGATTTTAAGAAAGAGGAAGTTAAACTCAGGGAGTTAGAAGTTGATCTAAGAGAGATACAGGAAAAAATTCGCACGTTTCAGGAGAAAGCTCGTCAAGTAAAATCGAACGAGGAATTTAGAGCAATGCAATCTCAAATAGAGCATGCGGACCTTGAGAAAAGAAAAAAAGAAGAGGAGATTATCGCCCAACTGGAACTCGTCGAAAACCTAAAAAATCAATTGCCTGACAAAACTGCAAAGATTGAGGGGGAACTTGCATTAAAGATGGAAGAGCTTAATAGCAAGAAAGAAGAGTTTGAAAAGTTAAATGAAGCCTTTGAACAGAAGAAAGCTTTAAAAGAGACTCTTCTCACAAAGTTGCCCAATAAGGACAGAGAGCTCTTTGAGAAATTGTATGCGCGGCTTGGTCCCGTAGTGGTGTGCAAAGTAATAATGGCTTCAAATTCTGTTAGGAAGGAGATTGATTATGCCTGCTCGGGGTGTAATAGTGTAATTCCGCCTGCCTTTGTACAGAACCTAAAAATGAGGGAGGATTATTCAAGGTGTCCTAATTGTGGAAGAATAATTTACTATCATGAGGAAATGTGAAGTTTTTGTCGATGGTTCATCAAGAGGAAATCCTGGTGTTGCAGGGTGTGCATTTATAATTTACATTAATGGTTTAAAATCCTTTGAGGGAATGAAACGTCTTGGTATAAGGACTAATAATGAGGCTGAATATATGGGACTTATTGAAGCTCTTAGAAAAGCACAAGAGCTTGGATGTGAATATGTTGTTATAAATACAGATTCAGAACTTTTGAAAAAGCAGTTAACGGGTGAATACAAAGTGAGAGCAGAAAATTTAAAGAAGCTCCATGAGGATTGTAGATCGCTTTTAAGTTGTTTCAAGGTTTGGGAGATAAATCATATTTCCAGGGAATTTAATAAGTTGGCAGATAAATTTGCAAAAAAAATGTCTAAGGAGGGAGAGGATGGCGCTAAAAAAGTTTCAGATTTTTGACGAGCTTAAGGAAAAATACGGGTCCAGGTACCTCATGGTTCTACTGGTCTCGAAAGTAGCTAAAATCATCTCTGACACAAAGCAAGAAGATGAAGTTAAAGCAAAACTTGGACTTGTCGATGAGGATGTTAAACCAACAATTCTTGCTCTTCACAAAGTATTTCGGGACGGTGTAAAGTATCAGATATTAGAGGAACAAAAATTAGAAGAGTCGGGCATATAAATTGGGTAAAGTATTAATCGGAATTACAGGGAGCATTTCTCTCTATAAAAGCATAAATGTAATTAGAGCTTTAGAAAAGCAAGGTCATGAAGTTAATGTAATCCTGACAGCATCTGCCGAAAAATTTATATCGAGAAATCTTGTAAGTGCTCTCACCAGAGGAAGAGTTTTTACTGAAGATGATTTCTGGAACGCAGGTAAAAGTCTTCACATTGAGCTTGCTCACTGGGCTGATGTATTAGCTATTGTCCCGTGCACTGCAAACACACTCTCCAAGATCCGCCACCTTATTGCTGATAATCTTCTTACCAATACTATTGTTGCGTTTAAGGGTCCAATTTTAGTTGCCCCTGCAATGCATGAGGAGATGTGGCTTAACCCAGAACTTCAGGGGACTGTCAGTTATCTCAAAGAATACAGGGGCATTTTCTTTTCAGGTCCAGAGCGTGGTCCCCTCGCCTCAGGAGAGACAGGTTGTGGTAGACTTTATCGTGAGGATTTTATAGTTGAAGATATTTTATCCCTTCTGAGGGGCAGGCCGTTAAAAGGTATGTCTGTAATTGTTTCCTATGGTAGAACTGAAGAACCTTTGGACCCCGTCAGGGTAATAACAAATAAATCTTCTGGTATCATGGGCTACTATCTCTGTAAAAAGGTTATTGAATACGGGGGTAAATTGGTTCAAGTGGTTGGAGAAACTTCTATTCAGCCGTATGAGAGAGGTGAAATTTACAAAGTCAAAACCGCCGATGAGATGTATGAACGTGTTAAAACTTTGCTACCTGAATCAACAGTATTAATAATGGCAGCTGCCGTGTCTGATTACAAACCTGAGCGTTATTTGGAATTTAAATTAAAGAAACAGAACAGTCTGAACCTGAGTCTCGTAAAGACCGTAGACATATTGAGTCAGATAGCGAGTTTAAAGAAAAATAGTCAAATATTTGTGGGATTTGCTCTTGAGACAGGAAATTTGATTGAATATGCCAAACAGAAATTGCATGAAAAAAAGCTAGATATCATTGTAGGGAATTACGCATCTGCCATGGGCTCCGAAAATTCCAGTGGGGTGATTATAGACAGAGATGGTAATGAGACTCCATTTGATAATATTTGTAAAGAAAAGCTTGCTGAACTCATACTTGATAAAGTCCTTGCTTTAGCCAATGAAAGATTTTAGGGTGACTTTGCTAAGGGATATCCTTGGATATTCGACTGTTTGGATTCCCGAAGGTAATAAGCTTTATAAATTGTATCAGCTTGAACAAATAGCAGTAAAATGTAAAAAGTGTCCTTTATATGCTACAAGAAATAAGTTTGTCTTTGGATGGGGGAACCCCTACTCGGGGATTATGGCAGTGGGCGAGGCACCAGGGCCCGAAGAAGATGAGTTGGGAAAGCCCTTTGTCGGAAGGGCTGGTGAATTTCTGGACCATGCTATGAGAGAGGCAGGTATAGACAGAGAAAGAGACCTGTATCTTGCTAATGTTTTAAAATGTTTTCCAATAAAAATTACTAACGGTAATCACATGAATGGGAAAATCAACGGCAATGCGCAGCCTTTTCGGAGGACGAAGGCATTCAGGGAGCCTCATCCTTCTGAGATTAAGGCGTGTTCTACCTGGCTAGAAGCTCAAATAAGTATAATTAAACCAAAGTTTATACTGGCTATGGGTAATCCTTCAATAAGATACTTTTTAGGACCCAATGTTAATATATCCTTTATAGCAGGTCAGCCGAGAAAAATCAGGAGCGGAGAGATTACTGTTTTTCCTATACACCATCCTTCTTTTATCATCCGGAATAAAACTCCAGAGAACGAAAAACGCTATATTGAATTGCTGAAAAAATTTCGTGAAGTTGTTGGTAATTTAATTCCAAGATAGAGCGAATTAAAGATTCGTTTATTTTTCTTGCATTTGCTTACGTTCTGATTTAAAATATTACGGGAGGCAAAATGGAAGATGTCATAAAGAGAATTAAACAGGCTGAGAAAGAGTCTGAAGAGATAATAAAGAAGGCTCAAGAAGACGCCTCAAAGATTATTCAAGAAGCTCTAAAAAAGTCTAAGGAGATCTTGGAAGAAGCTCAGGAAAAAAGAAAGAAACTATTATCTCAGGTAGAAGATGACGCGCAGAAGATCGCTGAACAGAGGATCATAGAGCTTAGGAGTGAATTTGAGAAGAAAGCTGAGACAATAAAAAAGCGTGCAGATGGTAATAAAAATACTGCTTTAGAGTTTATTCTTAGCAGATTTTAACCATGGCAAAGATACCTTTGCAGAAGGTAGCATTATATGTTCATTATTCTGAGCGGGAGCGTCTTCTAGCCAGGTTACAAGATGAAGAAATTTTCCATTTTTCCGATGTAAGTAAAGAGATAAAGGATGAATATAACACGCATCACCCTGCTGAGGAAGCTTTTGAATCCCACCTTGAATCTTTAATCCACAGGCTTGAAAATGCTATAAGGTTCCTGGAACCTTATGCGAGGAAGAAGTCTTTTGTTGATAATCTGATAGAACGCAAAGAGCCTGTTTCGCTTGGGGATTTTGTAAAAATTGCAAATTGTATTGAACCAGGGGCTATTTTAATTCAGACCGAGACTTTAGAACAGGAGTTAAATCAATTAAATCAAATTGAATCTAACTTGAAGGCGCAAATTGAATTTATATCGCCCTGGGTTAATCTCCAATACCCGGTAGAGATGATTAAAGCAAGTGGGGAAGTTATATACCTGGCAGGTACTTTTCCCTCTCGATATAAGGATATTTTAGAAAAATCTCCAATCGGGCTTCAAGTTGTGAGCGATGATGGCAAAAGGAGTTATGTGGTAGTAGTTTATCTCAGGAAAGACGAAGATATTGTAAGGCAGATTCTTCAGGAAGTGGAATTTGAACAGGTGGAGTTTCATGGTTTTACAGGTTTACCCAGGGACATTCTGGCAGAGCTCCAGTCCAAGTTGACTTCAGTTTTGAATGAAAAGGAAAGTATAGGGGAACTTATCAGGGAGGTTTCTAAAAGATTTAAAGAATTATTGGTGCTCCGTGACTATTATTATGGGATCTACAGAAGAGAATTGGTTGATAACAAGGGGGTAAAAACTTCTTTTTCAGCTATTTACACTGGTTATGTGAGAAAGGCCGACCTTCCAAAATTTGAGGAAATTTTAAAAGACTTTCCCACAGCTTATTTTGAGCTTCTGATTCCTGAAAAGGATGAACAGGTGCCCGTACTCATTGAAAATAAGAGGGGATTTAAGCCTTTTGAGGGTCTTGTAAAAATGTACGGATTACCTTCCGAATCAGATCCTGACCCAACTCCTTTGATTGCTCCCTTCTTTATCTTGTTTTTTGGTATTTGCTTTGGTGATGCTGCCTATGGAGTTATTTTAACTATTCTCTCATACCTAATAATGCGGAAACTTAAAATTTCTGGAGGATTGCCTCTCATCCTTATCATGGGAGGCATAGCGTCATTTATCTTTGGAGTACTAACAGGTGGATGGTTTGGAGACTTTTTAGAACGAGCGAATATTGTTTCTCTTAATCACTTAAGAAAGAAGTTGATGCTTTTCGATCCTATGCAGGATGTTTTAGTATTTTTCGGACTCACCATCTTGCTTGGTTTTATCCAGGTGATAGTAGGACTTTTTGTAAATGGTCTAAAAAAGATCAAAGAAGGGGATATTTTAGGTGCGATTTCCCTTCCTTTTGCATGGATTGTGGTGCTTATCTCTTTACTTTACAAGTTCGCTCTTGCTCGAAGGTTAGAGAACTCTCTCCTTGATAAATTATCTTTAATTCTCATCGCAATTTCCATTTTGTTAATGGTTTTATTTAGCTCATGGCGAAGTAGAAATTTCATAATTAGAATAATAAAAGGTGCCTACAATGTTTACAATGGAGTAGGTTTTCTTGGAGACCTTCTCTCGTATGTCCGTCTTATGGCTTTGGGCCTTACTTCTTCTGGTATAGCCATGGCAATTAACATTCTAACCTTACTGGTGTGGCAAATTCCCGTTTTAGGGTTTGTTCTCGCACCAATCGTTTTTATTTTTGGTCATTTATTTAGTGTAGTGATAAATATATTGGGTTCCATTGTTCACCCCCTTCGTTTACAGTATGTTGAGTTTTTTAAACAGTTTTATGATGACGGAGGAATTTCATTTGATCCTTTAGGATGGACAGGCAAATACACAGAAATTGTAAATAATATAAAACAGGAGGTTTAAAATTGAGTATCGGACTTTGGTTAGCAATTCTCGGTGCAGGCCTTGCTACTTTCTTGCCAGGCCTTGGCTCAGCTATTGGAGTAGGAACTACCGCCAGGGCAGCAGCTGGAGTATTGTCTGAAGATCCCGGCAAATTTGGAAAGTTATTTTTACTCGTTGCTCTTCCGGGTACACAGGGATTTTATGGATTTATTACTGCACTTCTTGTGATTATTAAAGTCGGGCTTTTAGGCGAAGTTAAGGCCGTTGATTTTATGACAGGTCTCCAAATATTCCTCGCTACAGTACCGATAATGACGCTGGGTTTCTTCTCAGCTATTCATCAGGGAAAAGTTTGTACGGCTGGTGTAGAAATGGCTGCGAAGAAACCCGAAGCATCTATGCAGCCGGTTATATATGCAGGGCTCGTTGAGACTTACGCTGTTCTTGGGCTTCTTGCAAGTATCTTCCTACTTCTTGGAATAAAGCTGTAAGGAGGTCTTAATTTGGGCCTTAAAGAAATCTTAGAAAGGATTAAGGAAGAAACAGAGTTAAAAAAGCAAGAGATTTTAGATAAAGCCCTTGAAGACAGAGATAAGATACTTGATGATGCGAAGAAAAGGGCAGAACAGATTATCAAAAAAGCTGAAGAGGAGAAAGCTAAGCTGGTTTCTCAAAGAGTAAACGCTTTAGTTGCAGATTTTGTTATTAAGTCAAATGTAAAACTTACTGCGCTAAAAAGAGAAATACTAGAAGAAGTCTACGGTGAGGTTCTCAATAGAATACTATCTGACAGGAAGCTCTATGAAAGTATTTTAAACCATCTTCTTGAAAATCTTGATTTGAAAGGTAACGAAGTGTTATACATTGCCGAGAAGGACCCTGTTATCGATGATGACTTTATAAATAAAATTAACGGGCAAAAAGGATGGAATATCAGTATTTCTGAAAAGAGAGTCAATATTAAAGGTGGCTTTATTGCGAAAGGTGAGAATACTCAAATAGATGCTTCATTAGAGAAATTTATGGAAATTGTGAGAGAGGAGACGGAAGTACACGTGTCTAAAATACTCTTTGGTTAATTATGCTGAAGCTTCCGTTTGGCAAGTATCCGGTTTTTGGTAAGGATGATCCTGAATATGCTTACGCCTGTGGTCGTGTGAAAGCACTTGAAACTCGTTTACTGGATAGAGTTAGGTTTGAAAGACTCGCAACAGCTAAAGATTTCGAAGACCTTCTCAAGTTGCTTCAGGACACCGATTATTCAAAATATTTGAATGAGGTACATTCACCTGCTGATTATGAGATCATTCTAAGGAGAGAGTTGGAGAAGCTTTTTGCACTTGTTTCCGAACTTTCTGTTGATAAAACTCTGGAAAGAGATTTACGGATTACATACGATTTTTTGAATATCAAAATATTAGTAAAAAGTGTGATTTTTGAGGCTGATTTCAGTCCGTACTATACGAGGTATTCCTATTATCCTATAAGTGTTATAAGATTTTGCATTGAGTCAGGCAAACTGGAACATGTCGAACCTTTTTTAATAAAGGCTTATGAAGAAGCAATTGCATCTTACTATGAAAAGAAAGAAATTTACAGGATTGACACCGCTGTGGACAGGGTTATGTATGAATATTTGACAAGTAAAACAGCTTTTGAGTATTTGGGAATACTGTTTAATATTAAGGCAGATCTTAACAATCTCCTCACTTTTCTCAGGCTTGAACGCCTAAATAGGCTTGAAAGTTATGGTAATTTTTCCTTACCCGGTGGATACCTCCCAAGGGAGGTTTTTTCAAAGGTTAGTGATTTTCAAACCTTACTACACGAAATAAGGCATACGGTATATTGTGATGTAATAACACCTGGATATCAGTATTATCTTAAGACGGGTAGCTATGTAAGGCTGGAGAGAGATATTGCCAGTTATATTAATGGGTTTATCCGTCTTGGTGGGGCTAAGGACCTTGGAGTTGAACCTTTAATAGCTTATTACTTCAAAAAAAGAAACGAGATTGGGCTGCTGAGGATGATTATGGTTTCGAAGTTAAATGACTTACCAAAAGAGCAAATCTTGGAGAGGATACCGGAGGTGGTATGAAAAAGGTTGCCGTTATTGGGAAGTACGAAACCGTTTTTCCATTTAAATCTGTGGGTATGGATTGTATCGTATGTGCAACTGGCAGTGAAGTTAGAGAGAAAATTAAAGAAGCGATTTCTGCTGATTATGGTTTAATTTTTGTAGAAGAAGATTATTACGAAGATATTAAGGATATTGTGGAAAGTTTGAGAGAAGTTGCCACACCTGCCGTAACATTCATACCCGGGGCAGGAGGCAGCACTGGAATGGCTAGAGAAAAGTTAAGAAGTGCTATTCTAAAAGCTATTGGCATAGATGTGTTTTAGGAGGTAGAGATGAAAACCGGTAGGATAATAAAAGTTTCAGGTCCCCTCGTGGTAGCTGAAGGTATGCTTGGGACGAAGATGTACGATGTGGTTTATGTGGGTGAAATGAAATTGCTCGGAGAAGTAATTGAATTAAAAGAAGATAAGGCTTATATTCAGGTGTATGAGGATACTCACGGTCTTGGTCCAGGAGATCCAGTTTTTGGTTCAGGTTCACCCCTTGTTGTAGAGTTAGGTCCAGGTCTCATAGAGTCGTTTTTTGATGGTGTTCAGCGTCCACTTGATAAAATAAAGATTCTCGCAGGGGACTTTATTTCAAGAGGGATTCATGTCCCAGGTCTTCCCAGAGATAAAAAGTGGTTTTTTATCCCTAAGGTAAAAGTCGGCGACGAAGTAAAAGAAGGAGATATCATAGGTGAGGTTAATGAGACCTCACTTGTT
This sequence comes from Caldifarciminota bacterium, assembly GCA_039803305.1. GTDB lineage: Bacteria > Hydrothermota > Hydrothermia > UBA1063 > UBA1063 > UBA1063. Next base: position 29,283 of record JBDRYG010000003.1, on the reverse strand, counting down.
AAGCATAAGATATTAGTTCCACCGGGTCTTAATGGGGTAATCATTGAAATACGTGAGGGTTCGTTTACAGTCGAGGACACTATAGCAATTCTGAAAGATCCATCCGGTAAAGAACATCACCTTACTATGATGCAAAAATGGCCTGTAAGGATTCCAAGGCCCTATAAAGAAAAGTTATTGCCTGAAAGCCCTATGTTTACTGGACAAAGGGTGATAGATACTTTCTTCCCCATTGCGAAAGGTGGAACCGCATGTGTACCGGGCCCATTTGGTTCTGGTAAAACGGTTATTCAACATCAGCTGGCAAAATGGTCTGAGGCAGATATAATAGTTTATATAGGATGTGGTGAGCGTGGAAATGAGATGACTGATGTTTTAATTGAATTTCCCGAGTTAAAAGATCCCCGGACAGGTGAACCTTTGATGAAAAGAACAGTTTTGATTGCGAATACATCCAATATGCCAGTTGCAGCTCGTGAAGCTTCTGTATATACCGGAATTACAATTGCAGAGTATTTTAGAGATATGGGATACTCAGTTGCGCTAATGGCGGATTCCACCTCAAGATGGGCAGAGGCTATGAGAGAAATTTCTGGCAGACTTGAGGAAATGCCGGGTGAAGAAGGGTATCCTGCATACTTAGCTACAAGGATTGCGAGTTTTTATGAAAGGGCTGGTCGAGTAATTTGCCTCGGAAGTGATAACAGGGAAGGTTCACTAAGTGTCATTGGTGCTGTTTCTCCGCCAGGGGGTGACTTATCAGACCCGGTTGTACAGTCTACCTTAAGAGTGGTAAAGGTTTTCTGGAGCCTTGAAGATAAACTGGCTTACAGGAGACATTTCCCCGCGATTAACTGGTTAACAAGCTATTCTCTTTATCGTGAAGATTTAAGACCCTATTACGAAAAAAATGTGAGTATAGATTTCCCTGAGATGGTCTCTGAGGCGATGAAGATACTTGAGAAAGAGGCAGAACTTGAAGAGATTGTTCGTCTTGTTGGTGCAGAAGCTCTTTCACAGGATGATCAACTTCTACTTGAAATAGCAAGAAGTATAAGAGAGGATTTCCTTCACCAAAATGCTTTTCATGAAGTAGATACATATGCCTCGATCAGAAAACAATACCTAATGCTTAAAACAATATTGAAGCTATACGAAGTTTCAAAAGAAATTGTAAGCAAAGGGGAGATTTCTGTTCGTGATCTTAAAAGAAAAGCTGTTTGGGAAAAAATAGCCAGAATGAAGTATTATGCAGAATCGGAGCTTAACGAGATTGAGAAAATTTTACAGGAGATAGAAAATGAAATTAGACAGCCAATTGCTTAGGAAAAGATCAACAAAGTATGCAGCAGTCTCAAACATTGCTGGTCCTTTGATGTTAATTGAAGGCGTTCCAGGGGTAAAATACGGAGAACTAGTTGAAATAGAACTCCCATCTGGTGAGATTAGAAGAGGCGAGGTCTTGCAGGTTGAAGAAGATAAAGTATTGCTCCAGGTTTTTGAGGGTACCTCTGGGATAGATATTCCGAAGACTACTGTTAGATTTCTGGCAAAAGGCCTCGAAATTAACCTATCCCTTGATATGCTTGGGCGTGTTTTTGATGGTCTCGGAAGGCCAATTGATGGTGGTCCAGAAATAGTACCAGAAGAGAGGGCTGATATTAACGGTGCACCAATAAATCCATATGCCCGTGACTATCCCAATGAGTTTATTCAAACAGGAATTTCAGCTATTGATGGCTTAAATACGCTGGTTAGAGGGCAGAAGCTACCAATTTTTTCAGGATCCGGGCTTCCTCATAACAGGCTGGCAACTCAAATAGCTAGACAGGCAGAAGTTCGAGGAGAAGGGGAATCTTTCGCTGTAGTGTTTGCTGCTATGGGCATTACTTTTGAAGAATCTGAGTATTTTATTAGGAGTTTCAGGGACACTGGTGCTATTGAAAGGTCTGTGTTATTTATAAATCTTGCTGATGACCCTGCTATCGAGAGAATTGCCACTCCTCGTGTAGCTCTTACTACAGCTGAGTTTTTAGCATTCAAAAAGGATATGCATGTTCTTGTTATTCTCACTGACATGACTAACTATTGTGAGGCTTTAAGAGAAATTTCCGCCGCCAGAAAAGAAGTGCCAGGAAGGAGAGGTTATCCAGGATACCTCTATACCGACCTTGCTACAATTTACGAAAGGGCAGGTAGAATCAAAGGTAAAAAAGGGTCGATTACACTAATTCCAATTCTTACTATGCCAGAAGATGATAAAACCCATCCAATACCAGACTTGACAGGGTATATTACTGAGGGTCAGATAATTCTCTCCAGAGCTTTGCACAGAAAGAAAATTTACCCACCTATTGACGTTCTCCCCTCCCTGTCAAGGCTTAAAGATAAAGGAATTGGAAAGGGTAAAACTCGTGAAGATCACGCAGATGTTTTCAACCAGCTATTTGCATGTTACGCGAGGGGCAAAGAGGTCCAGGAGTTAGCAGTTATTCTTGGTGAAGGTGCACTATCTGAGATCGATAAGATATATTACAAATTTGCGGATCTTTTTGAAGAAAGATATGTAGGACAGGGCGAGTTTGAAGATAGGAGTATTGAAGAGACCCTTGACCTTGGTTGGGAACTTCTCTCCATGTTCCCAACTTCCGAGCTTAAGAGAATAAGACCACAATTTATTGAAAAATATTTAAAGAGTAAGGGTAGAAGTTAGTTATGTTTGTTAACCTTGTTCATGAGGCATTCACTTTAGAGAGGAAAGTCGTAAAAATTTTTGTGGACTTATTCACTGCGCTGAGTTTTGCTTTAATCACCGGTCTTTTCTCCAAGATCAAGATGGAAATGTGGCCTGTTCCCTTTACGATGCAAACTGTAGCAGTAATTTCCTCTGGCCTTTTCCTAGGAAAAAGACTAGGCATGTTGAGTCAAATCTTTTATATACTGCTTGGTCTTTCAGGTATTCCTGTTTTTGCTAGAGGAGGTGGCTTACATTATTTATTCAGTCCAACCTTTGGCTATTTAATTGGCTTTCCTATGGCTTCCTATCTCTCAGGATTTGCGGTAGAGTACATTCAAAATGGAGGTTTTGGAACTACTATTAAACTTTTGTTATTTTTACTGATCTCCAATTTTAGTATTTACCTATCCGGAATTCCCTGGCTAGCTATATATACTGGATATTCTTTGATAAAAACGGTCAAAGTAGGCTTTTTGCCCTTTATACTGGGTGACTTATTTAAGGTTTTCTTTTCTCTTTTTATTTTTCGAATTTTATCAGGTAAAACTGATAACTACGGGATATGTTAATCTGCACTTTTTTTAGTTTTTTGCTGCTTATTAGGGTACAGGCTTATATAGTTGAGATAGATTCCACCTATGAAAGGTACCTGGAAAGCGGGGTAAGTGAGCGGTACGAATTTAAGAGAATAAAAGTACTTTCTGACGAAGCAACGCAGAGTTTGAAGTCTGTAGTTACTTCTTACACCCCGTATTATAACTCAGCGAGGTTTGATTTTGTCAGGATAATCAGGAAGGGGAAAATCATTAATATTGATACTTTAAATTATACCGATGTGTTGGCACCTCCCGAACTTGAGGGCACAATCTTTTGGGGAACAAGGAACAAAATTGTTGATTTACCGGATTTAAAAAAAGGCGATATAGTTGAATACCAGGTTTATAAATTAGGTGGAAACTGGCTGGGACCTGCAGGTGAAACTACTTACAAAACTCCTTATCCGGGATATTTTAATATAATTGAGCTTTTTGGTAGTGATGTGCAGATTAAGAAAAAGGTATATGTTCTGGAAGAGTTACCAGATAAACCTGTTCAGTTTAAGGTCTTCAACGGTGGTAATATAAAGGTGCATAAAACTTTGATAAGTGGGAAGACAGTCTATAAGTTTGAGGCAAGGAACATAAAGGGACTTGATTTTGAGCCTTTTTCACCCTCAAAATATGATTTATTACCTAAATTGATTGTTACCAATTTACCGTCATGGAAAACAATGTCAATGATGGAGTTTAAGAGAGCGGAGTCCAATATTGAGCCTGATAGCTTAATCAAGGCTGTTTCTGATAGCTTGTGTAGTGGTCTAAGTGATGAGGAAAAAGTAAAAAAACTATTCTATTTTGTCGCCGATGAAATACGCTATCTAGGACTGATAGAAAGTGAAAACGAAGGTTACGAACCTCATAGAGCTTCACTTACTTTGATTAAGAGGTCTGGTGTTTGTAAGGACAAAGCAGCGCTACTGGCATCGCTTCTTCGTGCACAGGGATTTAGAGCTTATTATGCAACAACTGCTGTTGGCATGCGTATAGAGAATATACCATCTGACCAGACAAATCATGCCATAGTGGCACTGGAAGTTTCACCGTTTGAATATGTGTATCTTGATCCAACTGTTGGTTCCGGGGGGCGTGATTTGCTACCATCCTCTGAATGGGGGCAGGGTGTATTAGTTTCGAGGGAAGAAGGAGATACCCTTCGAGAAATCCCATCACTTGGAAAAGAGCATAATTTATTATCTGTTCAGCTTGTGGATTCACTTATTGGTGATACGTTGAAATTTTTGATGGTTTTAAAGGCAAAGGGTGCCTGGGATCAAAATTTTAGGGGTTACGCCAGAAAAGGGTCTGCATACTTTAGAAGACATCTGCAAGGTGTTCTAAGCTCTCTTTTTGGAAAGGATGCTGAGATCGAAGATTTAAGCTTCACTGAAGTATACGATTACACTGATTATTTTGAGGTGAGGGTAAAGGGTAGGGTTTTGCATGCGCTCTCAGGATCAAATGAGATTAGACTTTTCAAGCCCGCTATCTCATCAGCCCCTGAGACTTTCATCTGGTATTTGAACTTTCTTAATATATCAAGGAAAACGCCTTTTGTTTTTCGTTATCCATTTCTATTTTATTTTGAGGAATCTGTTTACAGTCCATATAAATCTATATGTGAAAGGATAGCCTATGGTCAGGCAAAGAATAATTATGAAATATTCTTAGGCACGGAAAGATTATCCGATTCCTTTAAACTTTCAATGAAATTAGGCTTTGATAAGAAGGTTTACACAAGCGCAGAAATCAACGATTTTGTAAAAAGTTATGATCAATTAAAAAGATATAAAAATTTGTGGCTGCTTTTGAGGCAGGAGTAAGACATTATGTTTTTTCTACTTTTTTCAATTATTGTTCAATTGGATCTAAGCAGTTTAGGTAAAATTAGTGTGAGTAAGGAGTGCTTTATTGTGAGGAACGATACCCTGGTTTATCGGATTGAAAAGGTTATATTTATAAATAGTGAGACTGCTAGGGAAAAATATGGAACTGTTGTAATTCCTTTTGATGATTCTCGGCAAAAAGTTAGAGTGCTTTATGCACGAACAGTTTCAGCGGGTGGGGATACTACACCTGTATCGCCTAATGCAATAAACATCGTAGCTGATAGAATTGTCGAGGAGTACCCGTTTCTTAGTAACAGAAAAGAACTTCATATTTCATTCCTAGGAATAAAAAAGGGATCCAAGCTTGAGTATGCAATAGAGATCGAGGAGTCGCCTTTTGAATATCTTGACGGCATTGCTTACTTTCAAGAAGAGTTAGAGATCGAATATAGGGAGATTAGATTTTGTTTACCAAAATATCTAACATTTAATTTCAAATACTGCAATAAAGGAGGGGTGAGCATTTCAGAAACTGTGTATGATTCACTGGAATATAGCGTTTACATATTCTCTTCGTTAAATACCCCGCCTATCCCGGAAGTAAGTAGATGGGAAGGACATATTCCATCTCATCTATATTCCTCTTTTCTCGTCTATACAACCTTCCCCTCCTGGGATTCGCTGATAGCTTATTTAAGCCATTTTTATTTGGACAAAGAGATAAGTATCAAAAAGGAGCACTCTGATATTCGCAAGGTAAAGGCATTATGTGATAATATTAGTAGTCCTGATTTTGAACCTTTGTGGATACAAGGTTATATACCATTTAGCTATGATAGGGCTATTTCTTCCTTTAAAATGACTTTTCCCGAAAAAATTTACAGAGTTACCCAAAGCTTTAAAGGCCTAATGCCAGCCTTTGTTCTTAAGTACGGTTTCAATATGAACAATACACCACCATCGTTATCTACCCTGGAAAACATCATTCTCTTTGACGGAAAATCCTTTATAAACCCCTTTAGAGGCAATACTAAAGCTTTTATAACTGATTTTGCTGGGTATGAAGCAATAACTTTTGATTCAAACAAGAACGCTTTGAGTAAAATCATAGAAAATCTTTCTGAATTTGAGCTTAAAGTTGTTATAAACCCGGAACAAGGAGAGGCAGTTTTTGCAGAGATTTTGGGCAGATTGCCGGGTGATGCCCAATTAGAAGAAGATATATACCAAGCAAGTTTGAGAGTCAAGAATATGTATGAAAGGTACTTTGGGTTAGTAGGTACCGTGAAAAGGATTAAACTAAAACTCAAGCACGTTTCTGATATTATGAAGCCTATAAAGGTCTCGGGAAAGGCTTACTTTTCAAGTCTTGGCTCTAAAGTTGATAAATACTATATTATTGAGCTTCCCAACCCTGATATACCGATAGCAAGTAGGTCTCAAAGGGGTAAATTTATCTTTAATGACGAAGAGTTAACCAAGAAGGTAACGATGAAAGTAAAAGTCCCTAAGGGTTATAAATTGGTCTACTTACCAGAGTCTTTCTATATAAATCAACCAGGTTTTGAGTCAAAAATACAGTTCTCCAATACCAAGAAGACAGTAATCGTAACCTATGAAAGTTCCTTTAATAAACGCTATTTCACAGCGGAGGAAATTTCAAATATAAGAGAGTCCTTTGAAGCCAATGGACCTCAAGGGGGTAAAGTGGTTGTTATTTTCGAAAAAACAAAATGAAAGTATTGATTAAAAGAAAGTTCTACATTAAAATTAACAGGTGGATTTCACTGTGGATGTGATACAGAAAGTTGTTGAGGATTTTAATAAAAAGAACGACTTAAATTATCGTGCAGAGCTTACAAAAGCTGATGGATATAAACTTCTTGTTACGTTTATGCGAAGTGAGTTTAGCGATTCTTTCCTTATTGACGATAAAATTGTAGAGTTTCTCTATACTCTGAATGCCGAAACTGGTAAACAGTTTGATCTTGTAAGACTCTTTAGACCGGATGATAATTTCTATATTGCTGTAATTGTTCAGGATATTGACCGTTTGAAAGAAGTTGTGGATTTTGGCTTCCCTCCATTTGATCTTATTTTATGACATTCTTACTATTACTGACTCTCCTTTGTGATTTTTATGACCCTATTTTTCAAAAGGATTTATCCCTTGATTTATTGGCTCATCGTTGTAAGGAAATCAAAGCAGGTAGCGGCTCATACATTAACTTTTATAAACCAGAACTTTTGGGTCGACCAAGCGGTGTTTTCTCTCCGGAATTGAAACTCCTTGGCTTCAAACTAGCTGGAAGATGTTATCTCAATTCTTATCTTGACTTGATTTTTAAATTAGGGATAAAAACAAAAGATTTGTCTTTTTTTGCAAAGGTAGATTTCTTTAACTTTAGAGAATCGTATAAATTTCCGGCGTGGCATCCGCTTTCTGATGCGTCTTACTTAATGTACAGTTTTGACGAGCAGCCTATAATTGGTGGAAAGAGTATTTTGGATATAAATCTCAGAGAAGCTTACTTAAGTTATGACAATAACGAATTTAGTTTACTCGTCGGCAGAGCCAATATTCGTATTGGTGAAGGTCTTCTTTTTAGCGGGAATTCCTTCCCACTTGATTATATTTATAGGGCTAGTTTTAAATTGTATAATTTAAAGATCTTATCGGCGTTTGCCGTTCCGGTGGATACATTTCTGAGAAGGACAATTTCTTACCAAGTTCTAGAGTGGACTCCACTACCAAATTTAATATTTACTTTATATGATGCAGTTTCTCATTGTGATGAGGATTTGTTTAAATATTTTAATCCAATTACCTTATATTATGAGCGACAGAGACGAGGAAAATCAAACAGCGATAACCTTTTGGGAGGAATTGCATTACGATACATTTTCAAAAAGAGGACATCAGTCTTTATTGATGTCCTAAACGATGATATCGTAATATTTCAGGGGGGTACAAGCAAATACGCTATCCTTGCCGGTTTTGAAGCCTTAAAAAGTTCTAACGAAATTTTGAGATTTTCGTCAGTATTTATTCCCAGGTTTACATATACACATGTTTCTGACACCAACGGATGGAATATAATGGGGATCCCAATAGGATACCCGAGGGGCAATGACCTTGTAGATTTTTATTTTTCATATTTTAGAAATTTATCTGAAGATAATTCCTTGATTTTTAGGGTTGCGTACCTGAACAAAGGTGAAGGAACTCTTTTCGAGAAGTGGGAGGGAAGTGGGTTCCCGAGGAATATACCATTTCCGAGCGGAAAGGTAAGAAGAGATCTGGTTATAATGGCTGGTTTGAAGAAAAAATTTTTCTACTTTGGTTCCATTATTGACCTTGTTTACAAAGGAAAGGATCATGCTCTTGGTGTATTTCTGAACTTTGGAAAAGATTTATTCAGAGTAGTTTTCTGATGGATCCTAAACTTTTGGAGAAATTTATTTTGGCAGTTAATAGATACAATTTAATCGAAAAAGGCGATAAGGTATTGGTCGGCTTATCAGGTGGTCCTGATTCAGTTTTTCTTCTAACGATTCTTTTAGAAACCAGGATTTATCTTGGCATTGATATCGCTTGTGTGCATATAAACCATTTACTGAGAGGAGACGAGTCTTACAGGGATGAGGACTTTTGTAGAAGACTTTGTGAAAGTCATAGGGTTCCTATTTTTATTGAGCGAGTCAATGTACGGGAATTCAAGCTTCCTAAAGAATCCCTCGAGGAGGCAGCTCGCAGGGTTCGTTTTCAGAAATTTTACGAAATTGCGCAAAGAAATGGATTCAACAAGATTGCACTCGCTCACACTGCATCTGATATAGTGGAATCTTTTTTTATAAATCTTTTGAGAGGTTCAGGTGTATGGGGACTGAGAGGTATACCTGTAAAGAGAGATATTATCATTAGACCACTCATTTACATTTATAGGGACGAAATAATTAAGTATTTAGATGAAAGTGGATTTGATTATGTTATCGATTCCACTAATCTCGATACGAAATTTTTAAGGAATGCTGTGCGACTTAGACTTATCCCTCTTCTCGAGGAGCTCAGGACGGGCAGTATAGAGAAGGTAAGGGAGACTACAGAAATTGTTAATAACTTAATTGATTATCTTGATGCGCAGTTAGGTGAAATAGCTGCGAATTGCCTTAAAAAATCATATCCATTCGTTACACTAATTGATTATACGAGTTTTGCAAAGTATCATTCTGTATTGCAAGAGCTTTTTTTGCATAAACATTGCAATTTAAAATACGATGAATTTAGACAAATTTTTGACATTATCATGCGTCGTAAAGTAGGAAGGGTTGGAAATTATAAAGTTTACGCATCCACTGCTGAGTTGTGCTTTGTGAACAGCACTATTACTATCAATGAGGAACTAATTAGTGAAAATGATTTTCCTATCGTTCTTGAAGATCTGAATTTTTCTTTTAAGTTGACGCAAACAGGTGAAGGTTCAAAGTTTAGTGTTGGAGTAAATAGAGATATATTTCCCTTGCTCTTAAGGGGATTTAGAGCAGGAGACAAGGTTGAGGGCAAGAAAGTATCAAGTTTTTTTGACAATAGAAAGATACCTGCCTGGAAAAGAAATTTTTATCCGGTGCTGCAAAAAGGAACGGAAATTTTCTGGATTCCAGGTATTTACAGAAAAGATCTTGGAAATGAACTCTATATAAATATTGGGAAGGTGCGTAATGGAGAATACTGGATTTTTGATAACTGAAGAAGACATAAAGAGAAGAATTAAAGAATTAGCTAAAAGCATAGAAGATGATTTTAAGGACACTGTTCCAATTGTGATAGGTGTATTGAAAGGCTCCTTTATTTTCATGGCTGATTTAATCAGGGAGTTATCTATCAACGTAGAGGTTGATTTTTTGGCAGTCTCAAGTTATGGTAAATCAACCAGAACCTCAGGAATAGTTAAAATTGTTAAAGATTTAAGTGTTTCTATTGAAGGGCGGGATATTCTACTTGTGGAGGACATCTGCGATAGCGGACTCACTTTGAAATATCTGGTCGATCTTTTAAAAGGCCGAAAGCCGAGAAGTTTAAAAGTTTGTGTGTTGTTAGACAAGAAAGAGAGAAGGCAGGTTAATATAGAACTTGATTATGTAGGGTTTGAAGTCCCCGATAAATTTCTTATAGGGTATGGTCTCGATTTCGCTGAAAAATACAGGAATTTACCTTATATCAGGGAAATAAGAGAAGAAGAACTTAGAGAGGTAATGGGAAATGAAGGCTGATCTTTTAAAAAACTTGATAATCTGGTTCTTAATATTTCTTGCTTTTGCATCCTTGTACAACTATTTGACCACAGAGAGGAATGTTTTAAGCATCTCTTTTACAGATTTTTATGCACAGGTAGAAAGCGGGAATGTCAGCGAAATTATTATATCTGGAAAAAACATAGATGGGCTTTTTAAAAACCCTTTAAACAGGGAGAATAAGCAATACTTAAGGTTTAAAGTACAGATCCCCTATGATGACCCTGAACTTATAAAATACCTTGCGTCTAAGGGTGTGAATGTTTATTCAAAGGAAAAAAGCCTTATTTTGACAGTAGTTTTAAGCTCTATTCCGTGGCTTTTAATGCTGGTTCTCTTCTGGTTCTTCTTTTTCAGGCAGATTAGTGCAAGTCAAAGAGAAGCGATTAAGTTTGGGAAAAGCAGAGTTAGGGTTCTTAGAGAGTCAAAGCCTCAAATTTCTTTCAAAGATGTTGCGGGTTGTGATGAGGCAAAAGTAGAACTTCAAGAAATTATAGAGTTCTTAAAGAATCCGGCTAAATTTAGAGAGATAGGAGCTCGAATTCCTAAGGGGGTTCTATTGGTTGGTCCACCGGGAACAGGGAAAACTCTTCTGGCTAAAGCTGTAGCAGGTGAAGCTGGTGTGCCATTTCTCTCTATTTCCGGATCTGAATTCGTTGAACTTTTTGTTGGTGTAGGAGCTGCAAGGGTTAGAGATTTATTTGAGCAAGGCAAAGCAAATGCCCCTTGTATAATTTTCATAGATGAAATTGATGCAGTCGGAAGATTGAGAGGGGCGGGTCTTGGTGGTGGACATGATGAGAGGGAGCAGACTTTAAACCAGCTACTTGTTGAAATGGATGGTTTTGATTCTTCTGAGGGAATAATCGTTATGGCTGCTACAAATAGACCAGATATTCTTGACCCAGCTCTTTTACGACCCGGGAGATTTGACAGGAGAATTTATGTGCCAATCCCTGATGTTAAAGCGAGGGAAGAAATTTTGAAACTTCACGCTTCCAAAGTGCCCCTTGCACCTGATGTTGACTTGAAAGTAATAGCTCAATCAACACCCGGGTTCACTGGTGCTGATTTAGCAAATTTAGTTAACGAAGCAGCTCTTCTTGCAGCCAGAAAAAATCAGAAGCAGGTATCTATGAAAGATTTTGAAGAGGCAAAGGACAAACTGATAATGGGTATTGCAAGGCGAAGCATGGTAATTTCCGAAGAAGAGAAAAGAAGAATTGCATATCATGAAGTGGGCCACGCCCTTGTCGCAAAGTTTACTCCCGAAGCAGACCCGGTTCATAAAATTACCATAATCCCACATGGCAGGGCTCTTGGCGCTACTCAGTCTCTCCCCGAAGAGGATCGGTATATTTATACGAAGTCTTATATCAAAGCTCAACTTTCAGTTCTTTTGGGTGGTAGGGCTGCTGAGCTACTGGTGTTTGGCGAGGAATCAACAGGTGCTGCTGACGATTTGAGTAAAGCGACCGAGATTGCGCGAAGAATGGTAACTGATTGGGGGATGTCAGAGAAACTTGGCCCGGTTACTCTTGGCAAAGCCGAAGAAGAAGTATTTCTTGGAAGGGAGCTGGGTGTAAGGAGGTATTTTTCCGAAGAAACAGCAAAGTTGATTGATCAGGAAATAAAAGAAATTGTTAATAAGGCATTCGAAAAGGCAAAAAACATAATAGAGAGCAATATTCAGTACCTACACAAAATATCTGAACTCCTCCTGGAGAAAGAAACTCTTACCGGAAGAGAGCTTGATGAGATCCTGAATAAGTCTACAAATGACGATCTTAAAAGTCAGGATTCATAATTTAGAGAATTTTTTTGATTTTTAGCCAAGTTATAGCTATTACACTCGCCCCAATGGGAGCAATATTAAGGCCCCACCAAACACCTGTAAGTCCCATATTTAACCATTTGCCTAGTAAGAATGAAATGGGATATGCTATTACAAGAAGTCTCATAAATGTTAGAATTGCAGAATTAATGCCTTGTCCCATCCCGTTAAAGGCTGACGATGTATACATTCCTATTGGTGTAAAGATGTAGGATAATGAGGTAATCCTCAAAAAAGTAACTACTTCAGGCATAATTTTTTTCATTGTTATATCGTTCGCAAATATTCTTGCGAGTAAAGGTGCAGCTGAATAAACGAAAATAGCTATAAAACTCTGTATCTTGATCCCAAGTTTCCATGATTCTATTATACTTTTGCGAACCATCTCTTTATTTTTAGCACCATACCAGGCACCTACTATGGATATTGTTGCAGCTGAAATGCCGAGGGAGGGAAGGACAGCAAACTGGTTTAATCTCATACCGGTACTGTAAATGGCAATACCTTGTGGACCTCTCAAATTTGCGACAAGATGATTGTAAAGCATTTGTGAGAAAGATATTAAGAACTGAGACAGTGTAAAAGGGAAACCAACACCCATTATCTCCCAGCAAGTTTTAAAATCTAACAGAGAATCTCTTAATGTTATTCTTATAAAAGTAGATTTTTGGAAAAGGGCCCAAAACAAAAGCAAAAGAAGAGAAACCACCTGTGAGATCACTGTTGCTATCGCTACGCCAACAACTCCCATCTTAAAAATGAGAATGAAAATGGGATCGAGAAAAATATTGAGAATCGAACCAGTTATCATCGCATACATTGATCGTCTTGTGTCCCCCTCTGCTCGAAAAATGTAGTTAAAAATCATGTTAAGAAAGCTTACAGGTAAAAAGAGGAAAATAATTCTTCCATATCTTATTGCATTTTCAAGCGCGTCCCCTGCACCGAGTTTTATGAATATTCTTTTTGCGAAAATAACGAGAATCAGACCAACAAGAAATGAGGTAAGGATGGATATTTTAATCCCGGTTGAGGCAGCTTTGCTTGCTTTTCTGTAATCTTTTGCACCGATAGATCTGGAAATCAGAGAATTGGTTCCAACACCAATTCCGCCAGCGAAGGATATAGCAGCGAAGTTTAATGGCTGGGCAAGGCCTACGCCGGCCACTCCAAGAGAGGCGTTCTTTAGAGTCGAAATCCAGAATGCGTCAACTAAACTGTAAAAGATTTGTACAAAATTTGCAACAACAGTCGGAGTAGCAAGCTTTAAAATTGATGATTGAGGATTTTCAAATAAAATTTTTACATGCTCTCTTTTTTCATGGGATTCATGCATTTTGAAATTATACTGTTAGTAATTCGAACAAATTATTTGTGATTTTAGTGTAATATTTTGCTTTAGAGGTTTTTTAGTTTAAAATAAAGGACTAACAGGAGGTAAGAATGGGGATATTATTAATGCTGGCTCTTTTAACCAGCGGTCCCAGGGTTTTTTATCCACAACCCCATGAAGAGGATATATACGGGACCGGAAAAGTGTTGAAAATAGAGCTTCCTATTCCGGATAGCCTGAGGCCGGCTGTTACTTCGATCCGCCTGGTTAGGGAGAGAAATGACGGGATAGTTGATACCCTTGAAATTTTACCTTTTTACAGGGTATTCTCCGATAATACTGTTAATTACAAGTATGAATATAGATACAAAGTTATTGCGCTGATTAACGGGAACGCTGTATTCGAATCAGATTTTAGTGAATTTATTAAGCCTCAGGCGAAATGGTTTAACCCCTCGCGTTTTTCCCTTCTTCTTTCAATATTGCTGTACGTTGCTATTTTACTATATTTCATTTCCCAGGCCAAGGCTCAGAAATCACTATATTTAAGACCCATCGCGGGTCTTGAGGCCGTAAATGAGGCGGTAGGAAGAGCTACGGAGATGGGAAGACCTATAGTGTATGTATGCGGATTAAGCACATTATCCGATGTGGCTACTATTGCAGCATTAAATATTCTTTCTCATATCGCTAAAAGAGCTGGTGAGTATGAAACGAGGATTATTGTTCCATGCTATGACCCTGTGGTGTATACAATGGCCAGGGAAATTGTTAAAGAGGCGTATACGTCAATTGGACGTCCTGATTTATTTCGAGGGGAGGATGTGTATTTCGCCACAGATAGCCAGTTTGGATATGCAGCCCACGTTTCTGCGTTAATGGTCAGGGAGCAGAGTGCTACTAATTTCTTTATGGGATACTATTTTGCAGAATCCCTTATTTTATCAGAAACAGGTGCATCTACAGGGGCTATTCAGGTCGCAGGTACTGATTCGGTTGCTCAGCTTCCATTTTTTGTTGTGACCTGCGATTATACTCTTATTGGCGAAGAACTTTACGCTGCGAGTGCTTACCTCTCGAAAGAGCCGCTTTTAACTGGAACGATAAAGGGACAGGATTTGTCTAAATTAATTCTTGGTTTACTTCTTGTTGTGGTTAGTATATTTGGTCTTTTTGGAGTTAGATTAACCCTTGGGCTTTTTTAGGAGGTGAATATGGATTTTAAAAAGGGTGTACCTTTATTTCTGGTATTTATTACAGGAGTTTTAATGACTTTTCAGTATTTTATCCCCCATCCTGTCTCTCAATCTATGTACGACTATGCAATTAAGTGGAGTAGAGCAATCTCCTCCATGGCATATGTGGTTGCAATTATAAGTTTTCTAAGGTTTCACACGAGAAGATTAAAAAATAAGAATTATGCACCTTATAGTGGCCTTGCTTTAGTTGCATTTTTCTCAATGGTTCTTATAGGTTTCATCGGTGGGACAGAAAAACAGTCTCTCTTTCAGAAAATGTACCAGAATGTTATGGTTCCACTACAGGCAACCACTTTCTCCCTTTTAGCTTTCTTTATGGCCTCGGCAGCTTATCGTGCCTTTAGAGTTAGAGGCCTTGAAGCAACAATTCTCATGATCACTGCTTTTCTCATCATAATTGGTACGACTACTGTTGGGAATTACATCCCCCGCTCCTCTGAGATTGTTGAATGGATAATGGCAGTCCCTAATCTTGCATCAAAGCGCGGTATTTTGATAGGAGTTGGTCTTGGTGTAGTTGCGACTTCTGTCAAGATAATACTTGGTGTAGAAAGAAGCTGGATAGGAGGCTGAATATGAGGTCTTTTCTTGAAAAACTTGGTAAAATTAATAGATTCTATATTTACATTATTCTGCTTGTTGGGCTTGTTGTACCTTTAATCTTTCCGCCTAAGTTTCCCCAGAAAATGTCACCTCAGGTAAAAAGAGTTTTTGAATTTATTGATACCCTCCCGGCGGGTTCATATGTTCTTCTATCTGCTGATTATGATCCTTCTGTGGCACCTGAAGTTCATCCTATGTATAAAGCTGTGGTAAAACATTGCATACTAAGGGGTGTTATTCCTATAGGTATGACCCTGGGTGTGCAGGGGGCAGGCCTTGCGCTTGATGCCTTTGCTGAAGCGGAGTCTCTACTTAAGGCGAGGAGGGATACTGATTATGTATTCTTAGGTTATCAGGCTGGTTTATCGGCAGTAATCCTTGGAATTGGGGAAGACATAAAAGGGGTCTTTAATAAGGATTATTTTGGAACTCCTACAAAAGATATATATGCTTTAAAACCTGTAAGAAACTATAAAGATATTTCTTTGGTGATCAGTTTCAGTGGCTCTTCTTTACCAGTTACGTGGGTTATATATGCAAAAACCCGATACGGTGCAAATGTTGCTGCCGCTGTCACTGCGGTAAGTGCTGGTGATTTCTATCCTTATATACAAACCGGGCAGTTCATAGGTATGCTGGCAGGTATGAAAGCTGCAGCCGAGTATGAGTATGCAGTGAATCAGATTCTGGAAAAAGAGGGATACAAGGCTCCACCTTCTTCCGCAATAAGAATGATGGATGCAAATTCAATAGGACAGCTTCTTATAATATTATTTATAATTATTGGTAACATCGGGTATTTTGCATCGAAAAGGAGGAAATAAGATGCATATTTCAACAAATTTTTGGGTTTGGATTCAAGCTCTTTTGACTCTCGCTATTTTCACCTTTTTATACAAAGATAATCCGATTTTTAGGTTCGCGGAGCATCTTTTTGTTGGTATTGCAACTGGTTATGGTCTTGTGATTGTTTATAAAAATGCTTTTCTTCCCAACCTTTTTGAGCCTCTCTTTGTACAGAAGCAGTTTGTTTTCATTGTTCCATTTCTTCTTGGTTTGTTATACTTTACATTCGCAGTACCGAAGGTTTCTTATTTGATGAGGTGGCCAATGGCATTTCTCCTTGGTGTCGGTTCTGGTCTGAGTATTCCCCTTTCCATGAAAGCCTACATTTTTGAACAACTCAGTGGTTCTATCCTTCGACCTCCTTATCCAAATCTCGCTGCATGGGTTAATGCATTGATCCTTTTCTTCGGAGTAATCGTGGTGCTGTTTTTCTTCTATTTTTCTGTTCCCCATGAAAGGCCAGGACTAAAGCAAATTTCAAAAGCTGGATTACTATTGCTGATGCTGGGGTTCGGTGCTTCGTTCGGATACACTGTTATGGCGCGTTTATCACTCCTTGTCGGTAGACTAAACTTTCTATTAACCCAGTGGCTGGGAATAAAACCTTACTAAAATGAAGAAGAAATCTTTTTAAAACCTTCTCCGAGGACCTCGCGGACATGAGAGATAGTCATAAAAGCTGCGGGGTCCTCTTCTTTTACTATCTCTTTTAGCTTCACTATTTCACGAGGTGACTTGAGAACAACCAGAATACCCAGTTTTTCTTCACCTGTGTAGCCGCCAATAGCCTTAAGAAAAGTAACTCCTCGATTAAGTTCCTTAATAACCCTATCCTTGATCGCAAAAGGTTTTGAGGTTACTATGAATGCCTGAAATGAAGTAGTTATACCCTCCAGTACATAATCAATGGTGTTCGTATTAATTATAACAGCGAGTAAGGAATACATACCTATGATTTTACCGAAAAATATACCAGCAAAAAGGGTTATAACAAAATCTACCCCCATTAGTGCCTTTCCCACATCAATATTGGTATATTTCCTGGCAATCATTGCAACTATGTCTGTACCGCCAGTTGACGAGCCCCTGGACATGACCAAAGCAATGCCAGTACCGGTCAGTAAATTACCAAAGATCGTAGCTATTACGATATCTTCAATGTATAGAGAGCTCGGAATAATCCACCCCAGTAAGTCAACGAAGACACTTAATATTATAGTTGCGTATATGCTTTTAATTCCGAATTCACTACCGAGCAGGAAGAAAGCTAAAACGAAAAGAAATAGGTTTATAATAAGCATAGTAAGTCCGATTGGAAAGTGGAAAAGATGATGCAGGATAATGCTAATGCCACTTACACCTCCAGCTGCGATCTTGTTTGGTGCAATAAATACTACGATACCAAGAGCAGTAAGAAGAGTACCCAGGGTTATTACTACAAAATCAACCCAGTTTATTTTAAGAAAAAGCCTTCTATTCCACTCTCTTAAGATTTGCATACTCAACCACCAGTGTTTTTAATCCAGCCTTGAAAAAATTTATTCTGATTTTGTCCTCGTAAAGTTCTACTACTTTACCCATCCCAAATATTTGGTGATAGACAAGGTCTCCTGGTTCAAAAACTTCAGCTCTTTTCCTTTCTATATCTTGTTTACTGGATGCAAAATAATTATCAGTATCTTTGTACCGATACTCTATAACCTCGGCGGGTAATTCATTCAGGAATCTTGAAGGTAAAAGATATCCTTTCCTTAAGTATCGAGTTTTTGCGTAGGATATGTATACTTCTTCCATTGCTCTTGTCAGAGCCACATGAAATAGTCTTCTTTCCTCTTCGAGTTCCAATTCGCTGTTTTTAGATCTAAAATGGGGAAAGACGGATTCTTCCATACCGGTTATTATTACCACAGGAAATTCGAGGCCTTTTGCGTTGTGGACTGTCATAAGAGTAACAAAATCTGGTGATGCATTGAACTCATCAATGTCGGTTCTTAAGCTTACTTGTTGAATATATTCATCAAGCTTGATGTTAGCTTCCTCAACCATTTTTTTAATTTCCCCAAGGAGTTCTTTGATGTTATCAACTTTATCTTCTGCTTTCTCAGCCTCTTCAGTTCTATAAATATAATCGTAATACTTTATTTCATCCAGCATAAAAAGGGCGAATTCGTAGGCGTTTAATTTGGAAGCGTTTTCCCTGAGAGTTATAAGGAGTTTATTAAAATTTTCCAGAGCTCTGTGGGATCTTTCAGAAATGCTTAAGATCTCACGATGTCTCTCTAAAGCTTCCATCAAACTTATTTTATTTACCGCCGCAGCATTCTTAAGAAGTCTAATGGTCTCGTCTCCTATCCCCCTTGAGGGAACATTAATAATTCGCTCTAATGCTATCTCATCCTGTGGATTAACAATTACCTTGAAGTAGGCAAGTATGTCCTTTATTTCTTTTCTTTCGTAAAATTTTATACCTCCTACGATTTTGTAGGGGATTCCACTTCTCTGAAATACTGATTCAAAAGCTCGAGACTGGGCATTTATTCTGTATAAGATGAGAAAGTCACCCAATTTTCTATTTGATTTTTTTATTATATCGAGTACAAATTCAGCTTCCTCTTCTTCATCCTCGGCTTCAAAAATTTCTATGTTCTTACCTTTTGGATTTAGGGTCCATAACGTTTTCCCGATTCTAAGTTTGTTATTGTTAATTACTGCAGTGGCAGCTTTCAAAATTTTTTGAGTGCTTCGGTAGTTTTGTTCCAGTTTGATGATTTTACAGTCAGGGTAGTCCTTTTCGAAGTTTAAAATGTTCTGGACATCCGCCCCGCGAAATGAATAAATTGACTGATCTTCATCTCCAACAACGAATATATTTCTATGAACGCGCGAGATGGCTTTGATTAGAAGATATTGTTCATGGTTTGTGTCTTGATATTCATCCACAAGCACATGCAAGAATTTTGACGAGTAGTACTCTAGAACTTCGGGAAATTTTTTGAAAATCTCAAGGGGGTAGAGTAGTAAGTCATCAAAATCCAGTGCGTTATAGTCAAGCATTTTTTTCGTATATCGCTCTAATATTTCGCTTATGAAATAATCTCCTGGGGTAGTGCGTCCCGTTTTGACCTGGGAAATGGTCTCGACTAAATTATCAAGACTCAAGTTTTTTATAGCACCTCCAAGGATATCCTTTAAAATTTTTTTCTGATCCTCGCGGTCCATAATTGTGAAGTACCTTGTATGAGTTCCAAGTCTTTCAATCTCCTGTCTCAATATTCTCGCACATAGAGAGTGAAATGTACCTATCCACAAGTCCTTGATGTCTTCACCAATTAGATGCCTAATTCTCTCTTTCATCTCATCAGCAGCCTTATTGGTAAATGTTGCAACAAAGATACGATGTGGGGGAACCTTTTTATGACCTATTAGATAAGCAACCCGGTGGGTTAGAACTCTCGTTTTGCCCGAACCTGCACCTGCAATAACAAGAACCGGACCGCCAGGTATAGTAACTGCCTGCCTTTGTTGCTCATTTAAGTTTTCCAGAATTCTCATCGGTTTACGCTTTTGCAGCTGATCCAAATAATTTGATTTTTTCCCTAACTTTTTCTTTTACATATTTTTTACCTGATTTTAAATGCAACCTGATATCTATTTCCGAGGGATTTTCTTTTATTGCCTTTTGAAATCCTATTAAGAAACTTATTCTTAGATCAGTATCGATGTTTATTTTTCTTATCCCGGCTTTGATAGCTTCTCTAATCTCTTCATCTGGAACTCCCTTAGCTCCTTTAAGGTTGTATCCCAGTGTATTCGCTTCTTTTACCATCTCCTCTGACACACCGGAGGCGCCGTGCAACACTAGGGGTATATTTACAAGTTTCTTAATCCTGTAGATTCTTTCAATGTCGATTTTCGGTTCTCCTTTAAACTTGTAAGCACCGTGGGATGTCCCTACGGCAACTGCCAAAGCGTCGCACGAAGTAATTTCTACAAATTTTAAAGCGTCTTCGGGGTCGGTATAAATGGCCTCTTTACTTTCTATATCTTCTTCTTTTCCTGCAAGTCTTCCAAGTTCTGCTTCCACAGTGATGTTCAGAGGTTTACAAATTTCAACAACTTTCTTTGTAAGAGCCACATTTTCATCAAAAGGAGCTTCAGATGCATCAATCATAACCGAAGTAAACCCATTCCTTAAGGCTAAAAGAATAGACTCTATCTTTTTTCCATGATCGAGATGCAAGGCAAATGGGATGTTATATCGTATTTTCCCTGCTTCTATAATTGCTCTAATGAACTCTATACCTGCGTATTTTATAGCACCTTCTGAAACAGCAATTATTACGGGTGATCTTTCTTCTTCTGCTGCTTCCATTATTGCTTGGAAGAATTCTAAATTGTTTATGTTAAAGGCACCGATTGCATACCCACTGATTTCTGCATCCCTTAATAACTCACCCATGGAAACAAGTGGCATGTTAATCCTCCCACTTAATCGTATCCATCATCTTCAAGAGGTTTTCGTCGAGGGTTTTCTTATGGGAAACTACTTCTTTTAAGGGGATGTGTGAGATTTTTCCGTTTTTTGATATGGTCATGATACCAAATGTTTTCTCTTTAATTAGCTGGATACAATGGGTAGCAAATTCCAGTGCAAGTTTTCTGTCTTTAAAGGTGGGAGACCCACCACGCTGCAGATGACCAAGAACCGTGACTCTTAGTTCGTATTTGCATCCCTTTTTCTCAAGTATTTCCTTAACTTTATATCCCGAAGCATACCCCTCTGCGACAACGATGATGGAGTTGGACTTCCCTTCCACATATCTCTGATTTAGTCTCCTTACCACTTCATCTACATCCGTCTCATATTCTGGTATGAAACAGGCTTCAGCACCGGTCGTGATTGAGGCATTAAGGGCCAGAAATCCCGATGTATGCCCCATAACTTCTATTATAAAAGCACGATCATGGGAGGAAGCAGTATCTTTGATTATATCAATAGATTTCACGATTGTGTTTAGCGACGTATCTGCGCCAAGCGTTTCATCAGTACCGTATATATCATTGTCAATAGACGCAGGTATTCCAATAACATTAACTCCCATCTGGCTTAGAGCATATGCACCGTGCATAGAACCATCGCCACCAATAACAACAATCGCATCGATACCCATCTCTTCAAGATTCTTAACGGCTTTTTTCTGAACTTCCTTGTTGACAAAATCGGGGTATCTGGAAGTCCCTAAGATAGTACCACCTTTTTCTATAATTCCGCCTGCATCTTTCTTAGTTAATTTCTGGTAGTTTTTCTCTATTATTCCTTTGAAACCTCTGTAGATCCCGAAAACTTCATAATTTTCGTCAATTAGCCCTTTTATTAAGAACCTAAGACACGGGTTCATCCCCGGGGCATCACCACCTGCTGTTATTAAGCCAATTTTTTTAATTTCCATGTTTAATCCCTCTTTGTTACTGTAAACCTGAACTTTTTTATAATCTTTTTGTCTCCTAAATCGAAAACGGCGTTTATTGTGTAGATATCCGGACCGAGATCATCTATTAAAATGGTTTTCTCCTCGATTACTCCACCGTTGAAACTAAACTTATAATTCTTCTTTTTACTTCCAGCAAAGTTGTAGATTGTAACGGTTAATTCGCCTCTCCTTGGTGCTTTAAATCTAAGGTTAAAACTGGGTGTGAAGACAGGGTTCGGATATATGTAGAATAGTGATATTTCTTCCTCAAAGTTACCTCCCTTCATTGACTCGATAAAAAATGGATTGTGCTTAGAGTTAAGTCCAAAATGTCTCCAAGTTGATTTTGTGCTATTTAGCTCTTGAACATATATGTAGCCATCGGATGTAATGTATGTAAGCTCTAATTTGCCGTCTGCGTTAAGGTCAGTAATAGACGCACATGAATTGATTCCCTTCCCAACCGGGAAGTAATTAGTTAGATTGTCCTGTAGATACCCGTGTACATGAATACCGTTAGATGATGGAAGGATTATTTCTTCTCTGCCATCATTGTCAATATCGGCTGTAAGTGGCTGAAAATAGGTGTATGATGTGTCAAGTCTTATTGGGAAACCGCTTAAAAGTGCAAGTTCTGAATTTGTAGCAATTAAATAGTTTGATGCAATAAAACATTGATCCATATATCCATCTCCATCAACATCACCCAATGCGATTCCCAGTACAGGGTATGGAATACCCATTTTTGATTTTAAAACTGTACCTGATTCGTCGTAGATCGCGAGATTTCCATTTCCAGTGGCTGTTATTAGAAGAAGCTTATTGTTAGTAGTGTCGTGTTTGAGGGCAGGCGTGGCAAGAGACGGCTTTAGGCTTGATTCTCCATAGGAATAAATTTCCCATCGGTCTGTCAGTATTAAGACCCTTCCATCGACACTCTGATAAAAGAGTTGATGCTCAGTTGATGCAGGAGTATTTTCTGCAGGAGCGCCGGTATCAAGGGAATAAATTCTTCTGCCAGTAGTGTCAATTAAGTAGTAGTTATGATCATAAGTTCCGCACCCAATGAATTTTTGTCCGCCAAATTCTAAGATGGAGGGAACACTAACGATAGATTCGGGCAAAAATATGTCAAATTTTAAATTTAATCTTAAATCCCCACCAACATCGTTTATGGAATACAACAAAAGTCGTCTCTTATTTGTTGCACACACAAATTCTGGGTAGCCATCATCATTTATATCTCCAACCGCTGGAATCTCCGTGAATTTTATGCCTCTTGCTGTGTCCTGCCAGATTATGTTTCCACTTTTCGTTATGACTGAAATAAGCCCGAAGGAATCAATCTTTGTTGTGTCAAAGCTTGTTATGTTAACTCTTTTAGTATAAATGTTTTGCAATACTATGAGAAAAGAATCAGTGGACTCCAGGTAACTCTGGTTCGCCTCATTAAAAAGCATCATTGTATTTGATGAATCAATGAGTGCATAACCTATCCTCAATGGAAATGGAGGAAGAGCTTTATCAAGAACAATTTTGAAACTCATTTCATGTCCTTTTTCGGATATATCGTATATTCTTATTCCAGTCCTATTGCCAAAGTTGTCGCGGGTAGATGGTAAAGTTGTTGATGATAAAATTTCATTGTTGCCCTTAAAGTACAGGTCATATGGACTACCAAACCAGCAATAAGCGTAGGGCGAGAGATCCCAGTTAAATCGCTGAAAATCTTGGACATGATCTGCTTCTAGTACATAAACCCCCATAGGTCGAACTGCGTTTATGGTGTTATAGGCGTAGTTGTCCCATATTATTTTTTCGTCAATATGCAACACCAAAAGCCCATCTCCTGGTAAAAGAAAGTCGTTTTCACCGCTAAAATCCGTAACAACTCCGTTTCTCCATTTGCCTGAAACCTTGATGGTGTCTCCACAGGAAACATAATCGTTTACCGGCGAATTAGTCTCGATATTTTGAATAAGGTAATATTCTCTCGAGTTGATTGGGATCTTAATAATTCGCTTCTTTGAATATGGGTCTTCGAGGAAGTTTGCAGAAACAAAGTAAAGTCCACTGCTGCTCTTATGGACGGTAAAGGAATCAACAGGAACTGTAAGAGGATGGATTTTCACCTCTTGTGGTAGATGTGTAGGTGGAACTTCTAAAAGTATTCTGTCGTCTAAAAAGCCCTCACCATAGACAAGCCTGAGTACAAAATCCATAAACATTCGTTCCCAAGCGTTGGGCATTGGTGGTATTAAACCGCCGGGAATACCAACGGCGTCAAGATATGGTGCTGTGGTCATAATTCCAAACGCACCTATACCAGCTCCTCGTCCATAAGTGTCATAAAGATCGGGCAATAAGAACAGGTTGTGTCCACTTTCATGAAATAATGTACCTTGAAGTTTTATTTCAACACCATCCTGGGACATCGTCTCAGGTAGAATACAGGCATCATAAACAGTATCCCTTCCTTCATTGAGAACTAAGTACCCCCTTCCAAGGTAATATTCAAGAGCACCAGGAGGTATTGTAACTGCAGCAAGGTCGTATGGTGTATCCATAGCAATATCCGTTTGCCAGGCAGATCCAGCATGGAAAATGATGTATCTGACCCATATACCCTCCATGTAGTCCTTAATTCCATTGTTATCTAAATCCTCAAAACTGATAGTTGGGTCTTTATCGGCTGCTCTGAAAGCATCTCTCATGAAGGTAACAAGTCCCAGTTCCATCTGAGAAGTGTCACCATAATAGGATATGGGATGTGGAACTTTGTAAGGTGGAAGGCCTGAATCGGGTTTAACAACCCATTCGAGTCTCACTTTACCGTATGTTGCAGCATAAACATACGACGATAAAGCAAGCATCTGATTATTGAAGTAGGTCCAATCATGTGGGGGATCGTAAAAAGGATTGTAATAAGGTCTTCCGCTACAGTCAAGGCCAAGGATTGGATTCTCTCCATTAGATTCCATTTTAAACTTTCCTGTCCCGGTGGTCTTTGGGTTATCTGGCCTTTCTTCCTCGAATTCGACTCTTAATGCTAATACACGCATTACAATTTGATCTTTTGGTCCAAGTTTAGAAAACCTTGAAGTTTTGTTAATTTGAGGATGAAACTCAGGACCTTGACTTCTAAATCTTCTAATTCTCTCCTGTATCCTTGCCTCTCTTGAAATTTGTGGCACTATCTGAACCTGTCGGTTTCTGATATATTCTATTTCTCTTAGACCAAGAAAACTTGAAATTAATACTAAACTCCACAACACTTTTCACCATCCTTTTAGTTTTTAAATTTTAATTCCTTAATCCTGTAAATCAAAACTTTTGCCAGCATTGAAAAATAGCGTATTTCGCTTTAAAATTAAAATATGGCAAATTTTGAACTTGTAACAAATTTAGTTCCGCGAGGTGACCAACCAAAGGCAATCCGGGAAATAGTCGACAATTTTAAAAGAGGCGTTAAATTCCAGGTACTTTTAGGTGTAACCGGTTCTGGTAAAACTTTTACAATGGCCCACGTAATAAAGGAGCTTGGAAGGCCAACTATTGTGATTTCTCATAATAAAACACTTGCAGCACAGCTTTTCGGAGAATTTAAAAGTCTTTTTCCCCATAATGCAGTAGAGTACTTTATTTCATATTATGATTACTACTTACCTGAAGCTTACATCCCTGAAACAGATACTTACATTGAAAAGGAGGCTGATATCAATGAAGACATAGAGAGATTAAGGTTGAGAACAACATCGGCGCTAATGGAACGAGAAGATGTGATAGTTGTTGCATCAGTTTCAGCCATCTACGGCCTTGGTGATCCAGAGGATATCAGGGAACTTTTTATATTCTTGGAGAAAGGTCAGGAGATTAACATGCGATCTCTTGTTGATCGCCTTGTGGAACTTCAGTACACCAGAAATGATATTGAGCTTAAGAGAGGTAATTTCCGTGTTAGGGGTGGAAGGCTTGATTTAATTCCAGCATACGAGGAGTATATTGTTAGAATTGAAGCACCAAGTGGGGTTGTTGAGTCTATTAAAGTTTTAGATCCAGTTACCAATAAAACTTTGGGAAGCCGTGATAGAATCGTAATTTATCCAGCAGGGCACTGGGTCACAACGAAACCAAAACTTGAAAATGCAATCAAATCCATAGAGGAAGAACTCGAGCAAAGGTTAAAAGAGCTATATTCCCAGGGAAAGATATTGGAAGCTCAGAGGCTGGAGAGGAGAACCAAATTTGATCTTGAAATGCTGCGGGAGGTAGGATATTGTCCCGGAATAGAAAACTACTCAAGACATCTTTCGGGTCGAAAACCTGGTGAAAGGCCTTTCTGTCTTCTTGATTATTTCCCGCGTGATTACCTTATGATTATCGATGAATCTCATGTTACCATACCTCAATTGATGGCTATGTACAATGGAGATCGATCAAGAAAAGAGACTTTGGTGGAATATGGGTTTAGGCTCCCCAGTGCTCTTGACAATAGGCCTTTGAAGTTTGAGGAGATTGAAAAACTTTGGGATAAGGTTTTATTCGTTTCCGCAACGCCTGCAGAGTTTGAAGTTAAAAAATCAGGTGGAATCGTAGTTGAACAGATAATAAGGCCAACAGGCCTTGTAGATCCCGAAATAGTAGTGAAGCCTTCAGAAAATCAAGTAGAGGATATGATAGGTGAAATTAAGGGGGTTGTGGAGAGAAATGAGCGTGTCTTAATCACTACGCTTACAAAGAGGACTGCTGAAGACTTAGCAGAATATTTAACCTCAATGGGCTTCAGAGTGAAATATCTGCATTCAGAAATTGATGCCCTTGAGAGAGTTGAGATAATAAGAGGACTTCGCCTTGGAGAATTTGATGTATTAGTAGGTGTGAATTTATTGAGAGAGGGCTTGGATCTTCCTGAAGTCTCTCTTGTTATAATAACAGATGCCGATAAAACAGGCTTTTTAAGATCCGAAACTGCATTGATACAGACCGCTGGAAGGGCTGCTCGGAATGCCTGTGGGAAGGTAATACTCTACGCGGACACAATAACTGAAGCAATGAAGAGAGCGATTGCTGAGACAAAAAGAAGGCGTGAAATCCAAATTAAATATAATGAGGAGCACGGTATAATCCCGCAAACTATTAAAAAAACTCAGGAAGAAATTCTCCGAACTACAATTATTGCTGACGAGAGGGTCCTCAAAAGGGAAGAGATAGATATAGAACAGGAGGTGGCTGAACTAAGACGCTCTCTAACTGTCTTTGACGTTATAGAGGAACTTGAAAGGCGTATGTTCGAGAGTGCCAGTTTATTGGACTTCGAAAAGGCTGCAAAATATAGAGATGCAATTAAAAAACTAAAAGGTGAAATTGAGGGGTTGAAAAATGCAAAAGTTTCGAAAAGGGGAAAAGAAAAATACAATTGAGATCTCAGTTATAGGTGGAGGGTTTGATATTGTTCACATCCCTTATCAGGTTGATCTTTCACCTGGGAGTTACATCTTTATGAAACGGCCAGACATTGAAGGTGAGATTCTTGTTAAGGTCAGGAATTATTCGAACAAGGATGCCAGTGTTATTCTTGATAGGTTCAGAATTGCCGGAAATGATGAGGTCATTAATGTAATGAAAAGAATTACAAAAGGTTTTTTATTTGAAAATAACTTGAGGGACGTTAAAATAGTGAATGAGGAATTTGATATAGCAAGGGGGATCGTGACTTTTACCTTTACAGCAGACCGAAAATTGAAAATGGATAAGGTGGCTGCCGGTCTATCAAAGATTTTGCATGTGAGGGTTGAGTTTAAGCAAATAGGTGCAAGAGATCTCGCAAGGCAAACTGGTGGGGTAGGTATCTGCGGATTTGAAATATGCTGTAAGAGATTTTTAAGTAGTTTACCCTCCGTTACACTTGAGATGGCTAAGGAACAGTTTATTTTTGCTTCGCCTGATAGGATTTCGGGTATATGTGGAAGATTAAGATGTTGTCTCAGATATGAACTTGAGTACTACCGAGAGCTAAAGTCACATTTTCCAGAACCTGGAGCTATAATTGAGACTGATAGGGGACCTGGCATAGTGAAAGAAATTAACTATGTGGCAAGGAAAATAATCCTTGAGTTCAATGATGGTACAAGGGAGGAGATGGATTGGGTTCCTATATCTGAGGAAGAACAAAGGGGGCAAGATGAAGAGATTTGAGAGTAACCGGATCGCTCGAGTATTGCTGACAACCAAATTCGGAAGATTATTTCTAAAGGCCGTAATGACTGCTTTCTTTCTACTTGTTCTATATATTATCGCTCTCTTGTTTGTTGATAAGGTGGTTCTAAATTTTTACGTAAAGTCGAGAAAGTTGGTTGAAGTTCCTTATATAAGCGGAATGGTAGTAGATGAATCGTTGGAGGCTTTAAAGGAGAAAAACTTAAAATGGAAAGTAGTTGGGAAAGGAATGTATGTTATCAAGACTGATCCCCCCGGAGGGATCCTGGTAAAAGAAGGGCGTATTATTACACTCTACCTCAGTGATAATCCTCGTTAAGAAAACTTTTCACTGCTTCGTCAATTCTTTTAACCTGAATTAGCAGGTTTTCGAGCTGATTTAGGGGAAGCATACTTGATGCATCCGAGAGAGCAGTAGCTGGGTCTGGATGTGTCTCTATAAAAATAGCATCTATTCCTGTGGCAACACCGGCCCTGGCGAGCGGGAAGATAAATTCAGGATTTCCACCTCGGGGATCTTTGGATGGAATGCCATATACTCTCACGGTGTGAGTGACATCAAAAACCACTGGATAGCCTGTATCTCGCATTATCTTTAGAGATCTCATATCTACTATAAGGTTGTGGTACCCAAAAAAAGTTCCCCTTTCCGTTAAGAGTATTTTATCGTTTCCTGTGCTTTCAATTTTTCTAATAATGTTTCTAACATCCTGCGGAGCAAGGAATTGCCCTTTTTTAACGTTTATAACTTTGCCTGTTTTTGCTACAGTGAGGGTTAGCCTTGTCTGCATAGAGAGGAAAGCAGGAATCTGGATAATATCTAATACTTCTGCAGCGATTTGAACTTCATCAGGATAGTGTACATCAGAAAGAATCGGGACATCAAAGTTTTGTTTGACTTTTTCAAGTATTTTTACTCCTTTTTCTACTCCTGGTCCGTAGTAGTAGTCGACAGAAGATCTGTTGTCCTTTGCGTATGATGACTTGAAAATAAAAGGTATTCTCATTTTTTCGGCGATTTTCTTTATACTCTCAGCGGTTCGCATTACTAAGTCCTCTGATTCAATCACGCAAGGACCAGCGATCAATACAATTGGATTATTACCACCGATTTTTATGTTCCTGACTTCTATTGTTTTTGTTATCATGACATTTCTCCTAATAGGTGTCTCTGGTATTTTTCAGGTACTCTTGCTCTTTTAAATTCGGAAATTAATTTTTGCACATCGTAGTCAATTTTTTTGAAACTTACAGTGCCATTTTCAAA
>JBDRYG010000002.1:0-47738 GCA_039803305.1 Caldifarciminota bacterium | reverse complement strand
TTCTATTTCTCCAAGTTTTTCCCTCTCTTTTTCTTTGTAATACTCATATAAACGTGCTTTCAGAATTCTCAACGCTGTTAACTTATTTTGATATTGAGAACGTTCGGATTGGCAAGAAACTACGATACCTGTAGGAATATGTGTTATCCTTACAGCAGTTTCGTTCTTCTGCATGTGCTGACCACCTGGACCTGAGGATCTAAAGGTGTCAACTTTCAGATCCTCTTCGTTAATTGTGACTTCCACATCTTCCGTTTCTGGATATACAAATACCGAAGCGAAGGATGTGTGTCTTCTCCTGGATGCATCGAAAGGAGAAATTCTGACAAGGCGGTGAACCCCGCGTTCTGCCTTCAAAAAACCATATGCGTATTCTCCTTCCACTAATACTGTTGCATCCTTAATACCAGCTTCTTCTCCAGGTTGTAAGTCTACAATTCTGTACTTAAAACCTTTCTTTTCAAAAAAGCGAAGGTACATTCTGAGAAGCATTTCGGCCCAATCCTGGGATTCCGTGCCCCCAGCTCCTGGATGGATGGTTAAAATTGCGTTTTTTGGGTCATCGGGCGATTGTAATACCGTTTTAATCTCTAAATCGGTTAGTGTTTCTTCTACTTCTTTTTTTTCCTTTTCGAATTCCTGAAAAAATTCTGGATCTTCGTCTTTTATCTCTTCGAGTTCCTTTAAATATTTAAAACGTTCCTCAAGCTGTTTTACTTCTTCAACTTGCCTTTTAATGCTTGAGAGTTCTTGGAGGAGGGTTTGAGCCTTTTCTGGATTTGCCCAGAAGTCTTGACTTTCCTGAAGTTTTTCGATTTCTGCAATTTTGCTTATAAGGTTTTCAAAATTCATGAATTTCTTGAGTTCCTGAAATTTGATATGAATTTCTTCCAGGGAAGGGTCCTTAAACATAATATTGTAATTATAAAGCCCGCGTTTCATCCATTTTAACGATAGCATTATAATATTTAATGGAATGAGATTTGAGAAGAAATTATCAGTTTTTGAACTTACTGTTAACTCCTACTCCACAAAAAGTGAGATTGTCCTTTCATACAATCGACTTGTAGTTAAGGAGTTTCCAATTTATGGAGAAGTGAAAGAGGATGATGTTAGACTGAAGCCGACTGGATATGATTTGCCTTTGCTCATAAGTTTTGAGGAGGAGATTGTAATTTCGCCCAATTTTAGAGAGATTCTCTTCATTCCCATCCCACCATCTGCAGAAATCGTAATAAAGCAAGGTCCAGTATATCTTAATTTTCACATAAGCCCGGAGCCCCTTAAAAAGGGTTACAGGGCTCATTTTTTCCCCGATGATGATTTTTATTACATAACCACTGTTCGTCCAGATTTTACGGTATTTAGCGAGTTTTTCTATTATATTCCGGTGAGGCTTAGAAGTCAGGAGAAGAGGATTGTAGCACTTAAGAGTATACCAATGGAAACCTATCAGCTGGATTGGTTTTTACATAGAAATTTTGTGGTTTCGGAAATTGTGGAATGTGTAGAAAAAGAAGATGGGCTAACGACATACTTCACTGGAAAATCCTTTTTTGAGGGTTCGCTCCTTGTAAGTTCGGGTGAAGAGAATGCGCAGCTTCTTGGTAGAAAGAGAGTTTTAAAGAAAGACTATGATATGAGAATCTGGAGGTAGCTGTGGATTGGAAGTTGATAATATTAATCCTGCTTTTTCCCTTATACGCCCTTTACTGGGTTGCCATTGAGCCC
Source organism: Caldifarciminota bacterium (assembly GCA_039803305.1). Taxonomy (GTDB): domain Bacteria; phylum Hydrothermota; class Hydrothermia; order UBA1063; family UBA1063; genus UBA1063. Next base: position 46,007 of record JBDRYG010000002.1, on the reverse strand, counting down.
TTGTTAATTTTAAAAAATAAGAGGGTCAAGAGGTACAGGCTTCAAATTGGACTAACAACTTCACTTATTTTTCTGGATGCTTTGTTACTTTTGCTTAATGTTGCCATTAGTTCTGTATTGATATTCTCCGGAATTGTCATTCTCGGTATTCTATCGAGTATAAATCTCTTATTTAAGGAAGAGGAGGAAAGCGTCAAGGTTGACCTTAAGGAAAGAGACTTAATATTGTGGGAGGGTGAAAATCTGGTGGTTAAATCTGTCGGTAAGAATTTCATTATGGCGATCTCAGAGAGCGGTGAGTACATGATACCCGTTCAAGCATTACTAATTAGAGGGGTAAAGAAACTCAGGAAAGTACTACCAAGGAAAGTTGAATTTTCTCTATTTTTCCCTGTCGAGATTTATACAAATCTTTTAAAAAAGCTTGAGGAATTTCTTAGAAATTGTACCCACGTTCTAGTATCACCTGAGTTTCAGATTGAATTTGTATCAATAGCCTTAAATGAGGTTGAAGTAAAGGTCACTTTTTTCACAGAAGATTTGAAGTCTGAGCAAGCTTTTTGGGACGAGTTTTTCAATTTTTTAGATAAGGAAAAACTGAGTATTAATAGGATTTCAAAACATGGGGAAGGTCAAACTCACGGGTGGTGAGGGTAAAAGAAGAAATTTGAAAGTCCCTAAGGGAATAAGGCCAACCCGTGGGATAGTGAAGCGTTCAATTTTTGATACTCTTCGGGATGAAGTTCAAAATTCAAAGGTTTTGGAAATTTTCGCCGGTTCTGGGGCGGTAGGATTTGAGGCACTATCTAGAGGTGCGGAGTTCTGCGTATTTATAGAAAAGTCAAGGGACGGAGTACTTTCTATTGTGGAAAATGCTAAATCACTGGGTTTTAGTAGTAGAATTAAAGTCATAAAGGGGGATTTTATTAGAGCGTTGAACGAGCTGGTTCGAGAAGGTATGAAATTTGACCTTATCTTTGCCGACCCGCCCTATGACTTTCAGTTTCATGATGAAATTTTTAAAAGGATTGTTTCGTTATTGGTGCCTATGGGTGTTTATATAGTAGAGGTGCGCAACAAGACCCAGCTTCCTGATAATTTTCAGGGTTTAAGTAAAACAAAGGAGGCAAACTTTGGACAAACAAAAATTGTATACTACCGCATGTTACCCGGGGACCTTCGATCCGATAACTCTGGGCCATCTTGATATAGTCGAGAGGGCTTCGAGGGTATTTGAAAAAGTAGTTATATTAGTCGCTGACCCTTTGCATAAGAAGTGTCTTTTCGATATAGATGAGAGACTAAACATGGTGCGGGAGAGTATTGCACATCTTCCTAATGTATCAGTTGATATCCTTAGAGGTCAACTTCTTATGGACTATTGCAAAGCAAAAGAAATAGGGGTAGTAATAAGAGGTATGAGGGCAGTTTCTGACTTTGAATATGAGTTCAAAATGGCCTGGATGAACAGACGTCTTTTCCCCGAGATTGAACTTATTTTCCTTTTACCATCTGAGGAGTATACATATATATCTTCAACCCTTGTAAAGGAGATTGTGGTTCTGGGTGGCGATGTTTCCCAGATGGTTCCTTCCCCTGTCTTGAAGTATATTTATCTGATAAAAGAACGGTTAGCGAAAAGTGGAATCGGTGATGAGAAGGAACACTCTCTCTGATCTAAAATACCTTATCTTTGACCTTCCTGAGGAGATAAAGAAACTTGAATCAGGGGAAGATTATCTTGCAGCTAAGGACTTAATTGAATGGTGGCTCAGGAAAGACATTCCAGAGTATATGAGAAAGCGTTTGCAAATAGAGCTACTAAGAATTGAAAGACTGCCCTTTGCCTACCCCTTTACCTTTGAAGACGCTTTAAAAGAAGCAAAGCAGAAAATTCGCGATTTTACGGATGAAGAGTTTTTAAGCTATTTTAAAAGGGGATTTATAGATTTTATCAGATATAACTCAAAGATTCTTGTTGAAAGAAGGTTTATTGACAATTTGGGATTTATGTTTCCAGAGATAAAGGGAAGGATCATAGAGTCACCGGATAGCGTAAAAGCAAGGGAATTCCTGGAAGAAAGAGTAAGAGAGCTTATAGCAGGGGATAAGCCAAAAAATTGGTATGTAAGGGCCCGAATTACTTATTGGTTTAAATACCCTGTTGGTAGGAAAGTCAGGTTGTGGTTACCCATGCCGCGAAATTCCATCGCACAGTCTTCTGCACAGATACTGGGAGTAAGTCACGAAGATGCGATAATTTCGGATAATCAAATTCTCCAGAGGACTGTCTCATTCTCAGGTTACGACACGGAAGAATTCTGGGTTGAATTTTGCTACCACATTTCAGAGCAATTTTCACCTGAGCTATTTAATAGTTTTTGTGAAAAAAAGTTTAAATCAAATGGAGATACTGAAAAAATAGAGGAGTTTCTTGAAGAGAAGGCTCCACACCTTGTTTTTACACCTTCTCTCAAAATTATTGCTAAGGACATTACAAAAAGTGACGATACATTTATTGAAAGGATCAAAAATGTATATGATTTTGTAACCCTAAAAGTTCGCTATTCATATGTGAAACCTTACATTTTCTATGATAACATCCCACAATTCGTAGCTGAGAATCTTAGGGGGGATTGTGGTTTTCAGGCTCTATTATTCATAGCCCTTTGTAGGATTTTAGGTATTCCAGCAAGGTGGCAGTCCGGCTGGTTCATAACGCCATTTGGTGCTTCACCCCATGATTGGGCGGTTGCTTATTTTGGCAAGTATGGCTGGAGACCAGTCGATTTATCCTTTGGTGGCAAAAAGAAAGATGACCTCTCAAGAAGAATGTTCTACCTTGGGAACCTTGATGGATGTAGAATGATTGCAAATGACGAATTTATGTGTGATTTTTACCCTGAAACCAATTTTATTAGGGAGGATCCTTATGATAATCAAGTAGGAGAGGCTGAATACGAGAATGGTAAGGCTTATGGAGAGCATAAGATTGAAGTATTAGAATTTAGGGAGGCGTGATAATGGCTAAGATAAAGGACATAAAATTAGAACAAGTGCAGTTTGAGTATTTTAAACCTTTTCACATCACTGGTAGTATATCAACTTCGAGTACTAATATAAGGGTGACTTTGTATACCGAGGAAGGTATTGTTGGACTCGGGGAGGCATCCCCTTCATTCAGGGTAAACGGTGAAAAGGTTGAAGCGCTCATCGCCATGGAGTCCTTCTTAAAGGAGAGCTTAAAAGGGCTTAATACCTGCGAATACAGGAAGGTTTTTGACTTTACTGACAAACTGATTGCATCTCCAAGTTTGAAGGCAGCTATTCAGTTTGCTACTATTCATGCATTTTGTCAAGAGTTTGGTATGACAGTGGATAAATTTTGGGGCGGGCTTAAGAGTGAGATTCAAACGGACATGACAGTAGGTATAGGTCCCCTTGAAGAACGTTTAAAAGATGCACGGGCTATTTATGAGAAGGGTTTCAGGCATATCAAAATAAAAGTAGGGGAAAACCTGAATGAGGATATTGAGGCTATGAAGGCCATCGCTGAAAAAACGCCAGGATCAACCTATATTGTAGATGCCAATATGGGTTATTCTCCAAAAGAAGCCTTGTCTTTCGTTAGGGAGATTTATAGGAGTGGTATCGATATTGCTGTTTTCGAACAACCTGTTCATTATCAAGATCTGGATGGACTAAAATTTGTAAGGTTTCATTCACCATTTCCCGTGGCCGCTGATGAGTCAGCCAGGACAAAGTTTGATGTTTATAGACTCATCAAGAGCGAGGTTGTAGACTATGTTAATATTAAGCTGATGAAATCGGGAATATCGGATGCTTTGGCTATTGTTGAGATGGCTAAAGCAAGTGGAGTTAGACTTATGATTGGTTGTATGGGGGAGTCTTCACTCGGCATTAGCCAAAGTGTTCTTTTCTCTTTAGGCACAGGTGCCTTTGATTTTCATGACCTTGATTCCCATATGATGTTGTACGAAGAAAAACCAGAGTTTTTATTTATTCAGGATGGTCCCTTTTTGAGAGCAAAATAATTAAGTGCACATTTTTTGTGCATAATCCATCCTTTTTTGCATAGATCTTGTTCAAACCTATCCATATTTTGTGGCACACCTTTTGCAATAATTAGGGCAAAGGAGGTGTATTATGACAAACTTAAAAAGAGCCTTGAGGTTCCTTGGCTTCTCGGTGTTCCTTATTGTTTTTACAGGCTGTTCGACGATAGACAGAACTCCTCCAGATCCTCCAACAGGTTTAAGGAGTATTACTGGAGATAAGTCTGTTTATCTTTTCTGGAATCCCAATAAGGAACCTGATCTTGCAGGTTACAAGATATACAGAAACAATGCGCCTTCAGGGTATTTTAGACTGATAGCAGAGGTAAAGGAACCGTACTATGTGGATAGAGATGTGGAGAACGGCATTACTTACTTTTATGCTGTAAGTGCGTATGATACGGCGGGTAATGAGAGTGATCTTTCAGAGGAAGACTGTTTTGATACGCCAAGACCCGAGGGGTACAATATGAAAATATTTGAAAAAGATTATCTGCCATCCTTTGCAGGTTATTGCTTTTCTCAGTATCAGCCCGTTCCTTATAGTGCTTCGAGTTGTGATTTTTATTTTGATGTCGCTTCAGGTGTTCGTCTTCTTGTTGCCACAAGGGGTACATTGGTACAAGATTTAGGCGCCTGGGAAATGGATGATGTGGATTATGCACCGCTTGATGGCTGGGATGAAGATGGTGAAGTTCAAGCACTTGTTGGCCACGTTTATGTGTTTTGGACAAGAGACAACCATTTCGCAAAAATCAGGATTAAAGCCTTAAGTGATAGTTATGTCGTATTTGACTGGGCTTATCAAGTAGCGCCTGGAAATAGAGAATTGGTGAGGGGTTTAAAGAAGGAAAGTAATAAGGAGGTTTATCATGATTAAACTTTTGATGATCCTCTCTTTAGTTTACTCGGGCCATGAGTTTGCCCGGGTGGGGGATATCCAGGGAGATGCCAGAATATGGCGTTATGGAGATGAAGGTTATGAGTGGCTGACTATAAACAATATTGTGGGCGAGGGTGATGAGATCGAGACTCTTGATAACACATATCTTGAAATCGAATTTAGTGACGGTTCTGTATTGTCTCTTGCTGAGAATACAAGTATATATTTTGAAAGAATTGAAAATGATAGAGCTTATATTACACTCACTGAGGGTATAATCAGATTGTATTCAAGGGAGAGGGTATTTGGTGTTTTTACAGATAAGCAAGCTGTATATGTTAATGAGAGTTCAGTCGTTAGGGTGGAAACTGGCAAATCTTACTTTACTCTTAAAGTGTTCAAAGGCCGTGCAGAAGTAAATAGAAGCCCGGTTTATGCAGGTACGGAGTATATTTACGAGAGGGGCAGAGTATTCACTGGGAGATTAGGTGCACCTGATAGGTTTGACCGTTGGGCTGAGGAGAGAGAAAGGGAGTATTATTCAGTTGTAGGGATAGAATATATACCTGTTCCTTACTATGCAGGTGTCCCATATTTAAGGCGTCACGGGCGATGGGTCTATGTCCCTCCCTATGGTTGGGTGTGGGTTCCAAGGGTTAGGCACGGCTGGAGGCCATATGTGGACGGTCACTGGGTTTATAGAGTTGGTATCGGTTGGGTATGGGTTTCTTATGAACCCTGGGGGTGGATACCTTACAGGTACGGTTCCTGGATGTATGTCTCCGGGTACGGTTGGGTATGGATTCCTGGGGGAACTTTTGCAGGAGCCTGGGTGGAATGGTATTACGGTCCAGACTGGATAGGATGGGCACCTGTTGATTATTATGGAAGACCTATCGTTGTTGTGAATAATATAACAATAGTAAATGTTGTAAGGAAAGAAGATTTCCAAAAACCAGTGTATAGATACAAGCCACCAAAAGGACCAGTTTATAAGGAAGCAGTTTATAGGACTGTGGAAGAAGTAAATACAAGAGAAATTGTGAAGTATAAATCTTCACCTGAAAAACCAGCTTACATAAGGGATATAGAATTAAAACAGGAAAAACCTGTATTACCAGAAAGTGGAAGGAGGGAGAGGAAAGTAATTCCTGGAGAAAAAAGAGATGTCTTCGAAGAAAAGCCAGCTAAATGGCAAGGAAGGGAGGTTAAATCCGAAGACAGGGAATTTGACCGTCCAGAGATATACATTAAGCCACAGACTGGCTCTAATGTTTTAGAAAGGGAAGAGGATAAGAGTCCACGCAAACCTTATATTGAAAATCAAAAACCCGTAATGAAGGAGGCAGTTAAGATTGAAGATGGGGAGGAATCTAAAAAACCAGCTACAGATCCCAGAATCCACTACAGGGAAAAGATCGAAAAAGAGGGATTACCAAGGTCACAAACCTGGAAAGTAGAAGAAAAGGAGTATAAAGAAAAGGGTGCAGTTAAAGAAAGTTCAAGGTTTAAGGCAGATTCTCCGGTTCGCAAAATCTCTAATGGAAACACAAAAGGGGAAGCTAAAGATGTAAGAATGCAAAGACCACAGAACGGTAATAAAGCTAAATACAGAATCGACTCGAAAGTTGAAAATAAGGTGGAAAAGGATGATAATATAAAGCACCAAGAGGCGGAGGAGCGATAAGAATGAAGCCTTTGATCTTGGCTGTATTCTTTCTTACTACTATGGGTTTTGCCTTCGGTGGGGAGGGAGATAAACCCTCCCCTCAGGATACTGTTAAACCCAAAAGCGTAAAGATAGAGCCAAAGAAATTTAAAGACGAAAATAAGGACGGATTTAATGACCTCAGAGACAAAGGGAAATACGAGAAACTTCTTCAAGATGCAATAAAAGAAAAGAAAGGGAAAAAGTGAAAAGGATAATTTTACCTTTTATATTTGTTCTTTTTTTTGTTCATTCCTGCGGGTATAAGGCTCCTCCACCGGGTAAGCCAGACTGGACTCCTCCTGTGGTTAAGCTTCTCAATCCTAAGGATGGTGACACGTTAACTAGTGATACACCTTTGCAAGTTTCTATACAGGATGATTCTAGAATCAGGAAACTGGTGCTAATTGTTTCCGGTAAGACATTTATGCAAGATTCAGTAGAGCCTCTTGAACTTGTTGCCATTATAGATTCCATAAAGGATTCTGTTGTTGAAATGAGGGTTAGAGCCTTTGATATTTGTGACAATGTCGGTGAATCAAATCCGGTGAAGGTCCATATTCTGCGTCCACAAAAGTAATGATCAATGACACATCGGAGGCGGGGATCAAAACGGAAAAGCGGTTAAATCTTCTGTCATTTTTTCTTAAGTGAGATTCTTCGTTTGTTTTTTTTAAGAGATTTTGAAACTTTTGAAGATATCAATGAAGTTAAAAATTGATTTTGGGAATGCCCTTAAATATCCTCGCAAATGGGTATTATTAACTTTAGAGCATGGTATTTGTCGTAATGACACCGCGCTGGAATCTACTTGGTAGGATGAGCCCAATTTTGAAATTATACTCTGAGCTTAAGCTCAGGATCAAAGTAAGGAGAACATTAGCTGAGTATAATAGGTATAGGTATCCCGAAGTTAAAGCAGATATTGTTTCCTTTTCAAAGGGTGAAATAAGGATCGTGTTTTCTGGGCCATTCTGTCGAACATGTGGTTTTTATGACTACTTTGAAGATTATGGGGTTATTTTAGAGAAAGCGGGGATAAAAGTTGAAATTTCGAAAGTAGAAGAGTTTGAAAATGGTGCTATAGTTTTGTTTAAAATTTTAGCTTGAGAGCTTTTAACCTCTGGTTTAAGCACAAGCAAATACTTCTACAGCTTAAGCCCAAAAGTGAGAATTGCCACTATTAAAGTGTAGATTCCAAAATAGTGTAATTTGTTCATTTTAAGGGTTTTTTTCAGTATATATAGGCTTGCGATACCGAAAAGAAAAGCAATTGTTCCTGCAGGAGCATAACTCAGTAGAGTTGAGAAATTTGCATCTTTTAAGTCCAAGATCATGGCTCCAAATATGGCTGGTATAGAAAGTAAAAAGGAAAATGAAAAAGCTTTCTCTGGAAGAATACCAAGAAGTAGTGCAGTGCTAATAGTGGCGCCTGACCTGGATACCCCGGGTAAAATGGCGATAGCCTGTGCTGTACCTATGATAAGCGCATCGAGAATTGTTATGTTTTCTCTCACAGCTTTTTTCCTTAGGGAAGTAGAGAAGAGCATTGCTGTAGTTATGAGATAAAAGTATGGTAGGTAGGTGGTGTTTTCAAAGTACAATTCTATTTTGTCTTTAAATAAAACTCCGATTACGCCGGCGGGGATTGAGCCAATGGTGATTAAGGTTAAGGGATGGTTTTTAGGGTTTTCTTTTCGTGCAAAATTTTTTATTTCCTTGAAGAAAAAAATTAACACAGCAAGAAGCGTGCTAAAATGCAAAAATATTTCGAACTCTATTCCTGGCTTTGATATTTTTAATATTGACTGTGTTAACACTAAGTGACCTGAACTTGAAACTGGCAAAAACTCAGTGATTCCCTGAATTATTCCCACTATTAGCTCTTTCATTGAGATATTCCTTTAGTTCCCTTATTTCTTTTAAAGCTTCATCGAGAATATCCCTAATTTCTTGAATTACCCCTGAGATCACATCGGGGAGTAGTTCTTCGAATGTTTCTTCTTCAAGTTTTTTCTTGACGCCTTTTAGGGATAAACCGCTTTCCAAGAGTTGCTTGACCATCATTGCTTTCTTAAGATCAGAAGCAGTAAAAAGTTTTCTTCCACCTCTCTTTTTGGGATGAAATATTCGGAGCTTTTCTTCCCAGTACGTTATTATTCCAGGATTTACCCCAACCAGGTCGGCAACCTCTTTTTGAGTATAATACCTCTTATTTAGCATCTTTATTAATATAAAGGCATAAGTCTGTGGAAAAAAATAAATTTAGGGAGGCCTGTAAGCCGGGTTCTGTCAGGGGGAGCCATTTCTCTGGGCTCACCGTCACCGGTGAGCTCGAGCGGCCTACCCGGGACTTATTCTGCCACGATGCAGAATCGGAGCGGGCCACTCCATCGTCCCTGCTTGGCCTTGCTCCGGGTGGGGGTTGCCTACCTTACCGTTGCCGGTAAGGTACGTGGGCTCTTACCCCACGGTTTCACCTTAGCCTGTGTCTCCATACGGAGACCATCGGCTGTCTCGTTTCTGTGGCCCTATCCGTCGCCTTACGGCGCCCACCCGTTAGGTGGCACCCTGCCCTTTGGAGCCCGGACTTTCCTCCCTTACGGGCGGCTCCCCGGCCTCCCTGATTTTATATTATGTATTATGTGAGTTAAGAAGCGAAAAGTAAAGAGGCTATATCAAACTGGCTATCATATTTATGTTTAATAATTTTGCATTTTCCTTATTAGAACTATATGATAAAAGAATGGTACAGGAGGCGACCATGGGTTACTTAAAAAGTAATGCAAAAGTAAGGTTTTTATTTCCTTATTTGTACAACAAAAAGGTATGTGCTCTAAAGCCATATGTTAATTGGCTTATTTTTATATTATCGATTTTTCTGTATTCGTGTGCGCCGAGCCCTCAAAAAACAGTGGAGTCTTTTATCACCGCTCTTAATAATATGGAATACGAAAAGGCTCTTTCATACGTTGAAGAGTCTTCAGATATGAGAGCAGGTTTAATGCAATTGATAGAGATGACCGCCATGGTTGATCCTAATAGAGTTAATGCAGTTCGGGATAGTTTGAAAAAAGGCTTAAAAAAAGGTGCTTTTCAGAGTTATAGAGTTATTAGGGAGAACAAGATCAGTGATTCAGAGTCGATAGTGGCCTTGGAAGAAAGTCACGAGAATATACTTGGAATGCTGGTAGTTGATACGATTTATTTTCAACTAAAAAAAGTTAAAGGTAAGTGGCTGATCGTAAAGGAGATCAACTACTGGTAGTTGCAAGGGCTGAACACTAATATTATTTTATTGTTAAGCCCAACTCAGAAGCCTTTCTCAAGTCTTCATTTGCAAACTGTTCAAGCCCGAGAGCTTTGTAGAATATTCCTCTAAAGAAATATGCTTCTGCTAAGTCCGGTTTCAGGTTAATCGCCTTAGAAAAGTTATCTAATGATCGGTCTCTGTGATAGTCGAATTTTTCCGTGCCGGCATAAATATACGCATAGTCCATGTAAGCACGGCCTTTCCAGAAATATCCATAAGCTTTATAAGGATGATTTAACGCTGATGTAACTTGATCAGCATAAATTATCACTTTGTCAAGCTGTCCTAATTTATAGTACTCAGCTATTGCAAGTATATCACCTAATGCACCGGCTTTCTCAAAATCTTGAATTGCATCGTTACTTCTTCCGAGTTTGGAAAAACACATACCCCTATATAAATAGGCATCTTGATAATCGTAGTCATTTTTTAATGCTTCATCACAATATTTTATTGCTGAAGTTAAATTACCCTTGTTGTATTCTTCAGATGCAAGGCTTACTAATTTTTCAGCTTTTGCCTTTTTCTCTCTCTTCTCGGCGAGATTTTCTTCATAATAATGAGACCCCTTGTAATCAATGTAGTAATGTAAATCTCTGTCATATTTTACTCCATCGCCTTCAAAATCCTCAGTGATTACATATCTTTTTATCTCCTCGGTAGAAGGTTTTATTATGTTTCCATTTCTATCTATAAAATAAGTCTCACCAGACCTTGAATCCCTTACCCTGCAAATACCGAAATGAAAATTACCTGCTTCTTCAAATTTAAAGTCTATTACGAGTTTTCCAGTTGTATCTATGAATCCGTAATTATTTTGTTTGCTGCTATAAACCTTCGCCATACAATCTGAGAAATCAAATGCACTGTCATATTTTACCTTTATAACCGGGTTTCCCGATTTATTAATATAATAAATAGAGTTCCCCTTTTTTACAAGAGCAAGGCCACAGTGAAAGTCCCCAGCCCAGGTAAAAGTGTAAGGGATCACCAGGACGCCATTCTCAGAGATGTAGCCAAATTTTTGGTTCCTCGAGTTACACAGTTTTACAAGACCTTCACTGAAGTCCCCAAATCGATAATTATAGCTTTCCGTTATTATTTTTGTTTTCCCGCTTTTATTAATATAATGGGTGCCGAATCGTTGATTAAATACCCTTGCAAGCCCTCCTTTAAAATCTTCGGCATTTGTATAGTTTTCACTTTTCCCAATCACGATTTTCCCTTCTGCATCAATGTAAAAATATTGTTCACCCTTTTTTACTACGGCTAAACTTTCCGAAAATTTTCTTGCATAGTCGTATTCGCATTCTATAATAATGTTTTTAAGTGAGTCACTAAATCCCCATTTATCTCCCGAGCGGAAAGGGATTAAATCTGGTAATTTTGGAATGATTGTTTCCGTATAAATTGCTCTGGAACTCAATACCAGAAGTATAAAACAAATTACAACTTTTACTAAAATCCTCGGTATTCTGTCTGACATTAATCCTCCTCATTTTCTTGTTTTGTAAATTGTAAGGGTTAGAGGCAAAAAAGAAAACTTATATAATATGCCACAGGGAACTCGGCCTATTTGGTATTAAGCTTAGGCTTGTTTTTTATGAAAGAAAACTTTTAGGTAAGTGACAGCTGAAAACTAATTTACGGGTAAGGATTTCCCAGTTGTCAGTTTTTGATGAAATCACTTTGAGTTTTTTGACTGATTGCCACAATGCAGTTAAAATTATACAAGTTCTTAGATTAAAGGGAGGTTATTATGTTGATACCGGAGGGTTTGAAATACACAAAGGAACATGAGTGGGTTAAAGTAGAAGGTGATATAGCCATTATCGGCATAACTGATTTCGCGCAGTCAGAACTTTCTGATATTGTATATGTAGAACTCCCTCCCATCGGGAAAAAGGTTAACAAGGGTGATGAAATAGCCTCCGTAGAGGCTGTTAAAACTGTTGCCAGTGTTTACTCACCTGTTTCCGGTGAAGTAATAGAAATAAACGAGAAATTAAAGGATGATCCTGCTCTAATTAATAGAGATCCTTATGGTGATGGGTGGATTTGCAAGATAAAACTGGAAAATCAAGCTGAACTTGATGAGTGTCTCTCGGCAGAAGAATATAAAAAGTTAATTGCGGAGGAGTAAATATGGGACATCCGTTCCTCCCTAACTCTGATAAAGATAGGGAGGAGATGCTTAAATTTTTAGGAGTGTCTTCTTATAGGGAACTTTTGAAAGATATCCCTGAAGAATATTTTTTTCAAGGAGAACTCAATTTACCTGATGCACTCTCCGAAGAAGAAGTATACGAATTAGTTAAGAGTTTATCAGAACAAAATAAGAGCGGCCTGAAAATATTTGCTGGCGGAGGCGCTTACGATCATTATGTTCCCAAAGTAATTCCCTTTATTCTGTCCCGTTCCGAGTTTTATACAGCGTACACCCCTTACCAGGCGGAGGTTTCACAGGGAACTCTCCAAGCAATTTTTGAATATCAATCGGTAATATGCGAACTTACCAAAATGGATGTGACTAACGCATCTATGTATGACGGTGCTACCGCTCTTGCTGAAGCCTGTTTAATGGCGTTAAGGTTGAAGCCTGAGCGAAAAAAGGTCCTTTATGCCCAAAACATAAATCCTAACTACATTTCTGTCTTAAAAACCTATGTGAATCTTGAGGGGGTATCTCTTGAGGAAGTCTCCATGGATAAAAGGACGGGCACTGTGGATGAAAGGGATCTGCTAGAAAAAATTGATGAAAATACTGCTTGCTTTGCATTTCAAACCCCGAACTTCTTTGGTGTGGTAGAAGACGGTTTTAAACTGAGAAATCTTACTGGTGATAAGGGAGTTCTACTAATTTCTGTTTATAATCCTATATCCTTGGGTATTTTAGCACCTCCGGGTGAGTATGGTGCAGACATCGCTGTTGGTGAAGGGCAGCCTCTTGGCATTCCTCTTTCCTTTGGTGGTCCTTACCTTGGGTTATTCTCCGCAAAAATGGAACACATCAGGCAGATGCCAGGAAGAATTGTTGGTGAAACCAGAGACCTTGATGGAAACAGAGGATTTGTTATGACTCTACAAACCCGAGAGCAGCATATAAAGCGTGAAAAAGCTACGTCGAATATATGCAGCAATCAGAATCTTTGTGCCCTTGCTGCCTTAATTTATCTTAGTCTACTCGGAAAGGAGGGTATTAAGGATTTAGCTTTACAAAATACTTTGAGGGCTCATTACCTTCTGGATAAGTTAGAAAAAGAAGGGTTAGGAAAGCGAGTGTTTGATGGTCCTATATTTAATGAATTCGCGGTAGAGTTGCCGATGAACGCGAAGAATGTTGTTGAAAAAATGTTGAGTGACGGATTTTTTGCTGGTGTTCCCCTTGTTGATTTTGGGTATGATGAAAGATGGTTATTAATTGCAACTACTGAGAAGCTTTCGGTAAAGGATTTAGATGATTTTGTCAATGTTTTGAGGAAGTATTTATAGGGGGTGTTATTATGGCTTTCCCTGTTGAAGAACTTTGGGTGAACAGGAAAGTTGTTAAGGTTATCTTAAGAAGTGTCAAAGACAAGCCCGGCGTAGCAGCTGAGGTTTTCGAAAAACTTGCCTCAAAAGGAATTAATGTGGAACTCATAGTTTCCGGACCTTCAAGTAAAGGCAGATCAGATATTGCTTTACTGGTTCTTGAGAGTCAACTTCCCCAAATCCAGCAAATGGAAGACGAGTTACTGGACTCTACTGACGCACTGGGAATAGGTTACGATCCTAAGGTAGCACTTCTTGTGTTCTACGGAAGTAAGGAAATTTCAAGGACTCCCGGGATTGCTGCTAAAATTTTTAATATTCTTGCGGAAGCTGGTGTAAACATCGAAATGGTTAGCACATCTGTTGATTCTATTTCAATTGTAATCAGGGAAGAACTCGTAGATCGGGCTGTTCTTGTTTTGACTGATGCCCTCGGACTTTCTGTGGAGGAGGGGTATTTTTAATGAAGGTTGAGCTTTTACAGGGGAACGAGGCAGCAGCTATTGCAGCAATAAAAGCCGGTGTGCGATTTTACGGTGGGTATCCTATAACCCCCTCTTCTGAGGTAGCCGAGGTGATGTCCAGAGAGTTACCTAAGGTTCAGGGAGTTTTTATTCAATTTGAGGATGAGATCGCAAGTCTTGCTGCTTGTATTGGTGCTCGACTTGGTGGATTAAAGTCTATGACAGCAACAAGTGGTCCTGGGTTCTCCTTAATGCAAGAACACCTCGGTTTTGCAGCTATGGCTGAAATCCCCGTTTTGATTCTAAATTCAATGAGAGGTGGTCCTTCTACAGGTGCCCCAACTATGCCGATGCAGGGTGATGTTATGCAAGCTCGCTGGGGTACGCACGGGGATCACCCCATTATTGCGTTATCACCATACTCGGTCCAAGAGGTTTTTGATCTGACGGTTCTTGGGGTGAATCTTTCTGAGAAATTCAGAGTTCCGGTTATTTTGCTTACTGATGAAATCACTTCTCATATGAGGGAAAAGATATCTATTCCAGATAGTGTTGAAATCTGGGAGCCAGAAAAAATAGAGCTTGAGGAATTTTTACCATTTAAGGATGGCGAAGAAATTGGAGGCTACCTTTTGCCTTTTGGTAAGGGTAAGCGTTACCATATCACAGGACTTTTCCATGGACAGGACGGATTCCCTACAAATAAAAATGACCTAATAAAATGGAAGATGGAGAGATTTTCCAAAAAGATGACCGCTATCCAATTGATCTCAGAAGATTTGGTGGAACTTTACGGTAGTGAAGATGCAGAAATATTGTTTGTCGCATATGGCATCGTTGCCAGGGCCGTAAAAGAAGTCGTTGACAAATTGATAACTAGAGGTGTTAAAGCTATGCTTCTCAGGCCGAAGATCCTATGGCCTGTTCCGGAGAAGAAGATTCTCGATTTTGGGGCACGTGCAAAATCGATATTTGTACCTGAAATGAACATGGGACAGTATATACATGTGGTTGCGAAAATTGCGGGTAAGGATAAGGTTCACGCCGTTAATCGTTATGATTGTGAGTTATTTGAACCAGATGCTATAATCGAATTTGTTGAGGAAAGGGTGCATCTATGAGAAGAGGAGATTTTTCAAGGGATCTGTATGTAGCAATTCTTGCGGCTGGAAAGGCTAAGAGAATGAACTCATTTAAAAGCAAGGTACTGCACGAAGTCGCTGGTAAGCCTTTACTTTATTTCCCGTTAAAGGTCGCAAGGAGTCTCGGACCAAAGAAGGTTTTTGTGGTAATTGGTGGCCCTTACATGGATCAGATTAAGGAATTCTTGAGAGACGAGGATGTCGAAATTGTTATTCAAGAGGAGCCAAAAGGGACAGGTGATGCTGTAAAAAGAGTAAAGCCTTACATAGATAATTTTGACTCTGACATTTTCATTATACCTGGTGATGCCCCCCTATTAACCGAAATGACGGCAAAGGAGTTGATGGAGTTTCACAGATCTCGTGGGGCATATGCTACAGTTTTAACAGCAGAGGTTCCAGATCCCACAGGGTATGGTAGAATTATAAGATCCGTGGGTGATAGGGTGTTGATGATAGTTGAAGAAGCTGATGCTTTTCCAGAAGAGAAAGCCATAAAGGAAGTTAATTCTGGGATGTATTTCTTTTACACATCCGTCTTGTTCCAGTATATAGATGAGATAAGGCCTGATAACAAGCAAGGGGAATATTATTTAACAGATATTATTGAGATCTTGCAAAGACGTATGGGGAATGTTTTTGCTTATAAAATTGATGATTGGGAGGAGATCCTCGGCGTTAATACGAGGGAACACCTGGGACTTGTTAATAGAATTATGTTAAGAAGAATTGTTAAAAATATGCTGGAAAGCGGGGTTTCAATCATTGATCCCGATAAGGTTTATATAGAGGCTGAAGTGAAAATAGGTAAGGATGTTATAATTTATCCTTTTGTATCTCTTTTGGGGAAAACGGAAATAGGGGATAATGCAGTAATTGGTCCCGGCGTGGTGCTAAAAGATGTTGTAATTCCCCCAAATGCCAGAGTTTTCAATTCATATCCATTAGAGGGAATTAAAGATGAGCGATAGGCTCAGACGAATCTTAAGCCTCGCAAAACTCTATATACCAGATGATAGAGTAGAGAAAATTGAGGAGCATTTTGAGAAAGTTTTAAGGATGGTGGAAAAGCTTAAAGAACTTGATGTGTCAAATGTTGAGCCTCTATATTATCCTCACGAACACTTTCAACTCCGAATGAGAGATGATGTGCCTTGTGAGTCACTTTCTAAAATAGATGTGTTACAGAACTCTCCGGAAACTTTTACTGATTTTATAAAGGCGCCATCCCCTCTTAAAGGTATAGCTAAAAAAACAAGGTCATGAAATATCTGCTATTTGATATAGATGGTACTTTAATTTATTCAGGTGGTGCAGGCGCAAGAGCACTAAACAGGGCCTTTAAATCTCTGTACAACGTAGATGAAGCTATGGAGGTTGTTAATCCCCATGGTCAAACCGATATAGCGATTGTGGAGGAGATTTTCCTGAAGAAGTTAGGCAGGAAGCCCGAAAACGGTGAAGTGATGAACGTTTTACAGCACTATGTAGGTTTTCTCAGGGAAGAAGTTGCAAAAGCAGAAAAATATAGGATTCTTCCTTTCGTAAGGGAAACCTTGGAAGATTTGAGAAAAAGAGGAAAAGATGTTTTGATGGGCTTAGCAACAGGTAATATCGAGGAGGGTGCGCGGATTAAGTTAGAGAGGGCAGATCTGAATAAATATTTCCCTTTTGGTGGTTTTGGTTCTGATCACAGAGAAAGGTGGCGAATAGTACAAATTGCTGTGGAAAAAGGAATTCAGTACTCAGGCATAGAGCCGGAAGAAGTGTTTGTAATAGGTGATACTCCCCTTGATATCGCTGCGGGTAAAAAGGCGGGTTATAGAACGGTGGCTGTTGCTACAAGCATTTATACCGTAGATGAGTTAAAAGAGGCCTCACCGGATTTTGTTCTAACGAGTATAAGTGAAGTTTTAAAAGTATTTTAGGGTAATTCAAAAAGGAGGATTTATGACAAAGAGGATATTGGTCACGGGGGCTGCTGGGCAAATTGGATCAGAACTCGTACCTTATTTAAGAAACATATATGGAAATGATAATGTTGTTGCATGTGGACACAACAAACCTTTACCAGAAGACATCGCTAAATCTGGTCCAGTGGATTATGTTGATGTCAGGGATCCCAAGGCCCTTGCAGAATTAGTAAAAAAATACAATGTTAATGTGGTATATCATCTGGCGGCGATTCTCTCTGCAGCAGGAGAAAGAAATCCCCAACTGGCATGGGACATCAATATGAACGGTCTCTACAACGTTCTTGAGGTAGCAAGAGAGTACAAACTCGCCGTATTTATACCCAGTTCAATTGCTGCTTTCGGTCCCAATACGCCAAAGATGAAAACACCACAAGATACTGTCCAGCGGCCAACTTCAATTTATGGAATAACAAAGGTTGCGGGAGAGCTCCTGGCGGATTATTATTTCTTAAAGTATGGCGTAGATACCAGGGGAGTAAGATATCCGGGCATTATTTCTTACGTAACCCCTCCAGGTGGTGGAACCACTGACTATGCTGTGGAGATATTTTACGAGGCTATTTTGCATAAAAGGTATAAGTGTTTCTTAAAAGAAGATACGATGCTTGACATGATGTACATGCCAGATGCCCTTAAGGCGGCGGTGGAGCTTATGGAAGCTGATCCTTCGAGGCTTAAGCACAGGAACGCGTTTAATGTTACTGCCTTTAGCTTTAATCCAAGGATGCTTGCGGAAGAAATCAAAAAACACATTCCGGAGTTCGTCATAGAATATGAGATAGACCCCGTGCGGCAGGCAATAGCTGACTCTTGGCCCGATAGTCTTGATGATAGCTGTGCCAGGGAAGAATGGGGCTGGAAGCCCGATTATGATTTTAGCATGATGGTTAAGGACATGATTGAAAAGTTAAGTGCAAAATTAAAAAGTTAAGGAGGGAATAATGGGACTTGAAAAATTAACACGGGTTTTGAATGCTGAACTTGAGCAGCTAAAAAAGGAAGGAAGAGCAAAGGGAAAGGAGTATATTGTTGTCGGCGTGAAAAAGCCCGAAGGAGGCAAGGGTCCACGATTTTATCTGAAAGGGTTTGGGGATAAAGAATTCATTAGAATGAACTCAAATTCGTATCTGGGTATGCAATTTAACCCAGAAATAATTAAGGTTGAAGAGGAGACCGCGGATAAATTTGGTGTTGGTCCTGGTGCTGTTAGGTTTATCAGCGGAACTTATGAGCCTCATCGGGCTCTTGAGAAAAAGCTCGCTCAATTTCATGGAAGAGAAGAGGCAATGATCTATTCCGCAGCTTACGTTACTGTAATAGGTGTCATCGCTTCATTGGTGACCTCTGAAACCATAATTATTAGCGATGAATTGAATCATAATTGCATTATAAATGCTATAAGGCTCTCGAGGCCCAAGGAAAAGTTTATTTACAAACATCTTGATTACAATGACCTGGAGAGCAAGATCAGGGATTCCATTGGAAAGGCAAAGAGAGTTATTGTTGTCACAGATGGTGTCTTCAGCATGAGAGGAGATTATGCGGATCTTAAGAAAATCGAAGAGATCGTAAAGCGTTACGATAACGAGTTTGAGGAAAATATCATCACGGTCGTTGATGATTCCCATGGGGTAGGTGCCTTTGGGGAGACTGGAAGAGGAACGGAAGAGGTGACAGGTGGGAGAGCAGACCTTCTCATAGGGACTATGGGCAAAGCCTACGGTGTAAATGGTGGTTATGTTGTTTCTAATGAAACAGTTATTACCTATCTTCGTGAAAAGGCTATAACATATATTTACTCAAATCCTATAACTCCGGCAGAAGCTGCTTGTGTACTCAAGGTGCTGGAGATACTGGATAGTCCTGCAGGACGAGAGAGGTTAAAATATTTGAGAAGCTTAACGAAGAGGTTTAGGGACGGTTTAGTTAAGCTTGGTTATGAAACTATTATAAGCGATCATCCAATTGTTCCTCTCCTCGTGAGGGATACATGGAGAACTTCCGATATAGTCAAATATCTTATTGAGAATGGTGTCCTCGCGACAGGTCTGAATTATCCTGTAGTGCCTAAGGGGGATGAGACCATCCGCTTCCAGATAAATGCAGACCATACACCTGAAGATATTGATTATGTTTTAAGCGTACTTGAAAGTTATAAGAGAGAAAGGTGGAATTAGCTTAAGGCTACCTGCCATTTAAGAAGGCTATCTTGGTCAGGGAATTCGACTTTTAAGTTCTTAGAAATTATAAGTTTATTACCTTGAAAATTTGGGGGCGTTTGGAGCTCGGCTAGGTTTATATTTCTTCTCAGCTTGCCAAAGGTATAAATTAAAATCTGGTTTTGTTTTTTAGCAACGCAGGCTGAATAAAAAGTGTTTCTGAGGTACCCTCTTTCGTGAATGATGACATTCGGCGTAACAAGGTCCCATTGAGGATCTACAACATCGGGCATTTTCCCCCCGGAGAAAAGAGCCAAGAAGGTTGCGATATTTGCCATTAAGATAACTCCCAGTAAAAAGACGAAGAAAGTGGATTTTGGCTGAAGAAGCCAGAATGGAATACTCTTTTGAAATTTTCTAAAGTGAAACATGACAGGTTCTTTTGCAACTAATACGCCATTAACTTTTAAACTGTTTAAAAAATGAGCCATGTACTCAAATTTTGCGTCCAGGGTAGTGTTTTTTGATCTAGCTTCAATCCAGACTACTAATGTATCCAATGTTAGAGCACAATCCAAGCTATATCCTTTTTTTAATGGTTTGAATAGCAAGATGCAGGTATCAGCTACTGGTATTGCAGTATATTTTATCCCCTTTTTGGCCTCTAAATTACTTAATATTTCCGTAAGAGCTTTGTCTGGTTTTATAGCAGTTTTCCAATAAAAATGAAAGTCTTCCTTGAAGGTGTATCCTGACCATTCCTTTGATTCAATTCTCTTTGGAGTAGAAGCAGGAAAGTCTCCTTCGAAAAGACCCATTTTTCTGTAATTGGTTTTAATGGATGAAGTTTTTTCATAAGCGAAAAATACAATAACAAGAACACAAAATTCTATTAGCAATGTAATTAAAAGTATTTTGCGCATGTAAAATTATAAAGCAAAAGTGTCTTATGTATTTCTTGCTTCGTTTGTCCTGGTTTAAAATTAATTAATGAAAATTTTGCGATTTTTTCTGTTTTTTCTTCTGTCAGTAACTTCCTGCGTTTATAGTTTCAGGGGCTTTTCAGGTGTTGAAACCTATAGGGTTTTCGTTGATCTTTTCAGAAATGCTTCTGAAAAGGCTGGCATTGAGGCAGATGTGACTAGGTGGGTAATACAAGAGCTGGAACAGGATGTGCGTATAAGTCTTGTTTCCGAAAACAAAGCAAAGTATAAGTTCATTGTGACATTAAAAGGGTATAGGGTTGAACCTCAAGATTATAAGCCTGATGGCACAGTTTTAAGCTATAAGGTAATTATAATTTCTTACTTAACTGTGGAGGATTTGTCGTCCCAGACTAAGGTCGTTGAGGATAAAATGTTGTCAAGTTGGGGAACTTATGCTTCATTGCAAAGCGAGGAAGAAGGGTTGAAAATCGCATCACAGGATCTTGCAAGAAGGATAATGCAGGAATTTCTCAATTCCGTCTCCCGATAGTGAGTCATGAGGGATACCCTGGTTTTAAATATTGATAAGATGGTTAACGAAGGTGTTGGTCTTGCCCAGCTCGGGACTGGCATTAAGGTATTTATCCCCTTTGCAGTCAAAGACGATGTTATTGAGGTGAAAATTGTCGAGAAAAAGAAGGATTATTGGGTAGGAGTCATTAAAAAAGTTATTAATCCAAGCCCCCTGCGTGTTAAGCCACAGTGTAAATATTTTGGGTTATGTGGTGGCTGTCAATGGCAAATGGTGGACTACAAGTTTCAACCACAACTTAAGAGGGAGTTAGTTATAGATTCCCTCAGGCACCTTGCTGGAATTAATGAAGTTGCTGTACTGGACACTACACCGTCTCCCAGGCCTTTTTATTATAGGAATAAAGTGCATTTCCCTATTAAAAGAGTTTCACCAAATGAAGTCATAATGGGTTTTTATAAGATGAACACTCATTACATTATTGATGTAAATAAGTGTCCTCTGCATTTACAACAGTACGATCAGATTTACATAAGGGCAAAGGATTATATTGGGAGGAGGGGATTGCCTATATATGACGAGAGAACCCACAAAGGGATAATAAGGAATTTCACTATTAGGGGGTCTGATAGAACTAAAGAGAGCTTGATAGTCGTTGTGACAAGGGAAAATTATCTGTCTAAAAGAACTGCTCATGAAATGCTAAGTTTTGATTCCACTATCGTGGGGGTTATGGAGAATGTAAACCCCAAGAGAGGCAATGCAATTTTTGGGGAAACTTCATTAATAAGGGCTGGGACAGAGTATTATCATGAGAAGATTAAAAATTACGCTTTCGTCGTATCGGGTACTTCTTTCTTCCAGGTTAACACAGATATCGCTGAAAAAATGGTGGAAACTCTCGAGGAGTTACTACTAAATATCGGGGAAGTGAATGTCATTGTTGATGCATATTCTGGCGTTGGTTTATTTTCAATACCTTCCGCTAAGTTTGCAAGAAAGGTCATATCTCTTGAGATATCTTCAACGGCTACACGAGATGCATTAAAGAATATCAGGATAAATTCCAAAACAAACATAGAATTAATTGAAGGGGATGCGAATGAAATAATCGAAAGTGTTCCTAAAGCTAATGTTATTATTCTTGATCCCCCACGAAAAGGTATCAGTGAAAATGTGGTAAAATATCTTTTTGATAATAAGCCTGAACATATACTTTATTTCTCCTGTAATCCCGCCACAATGGCTCGAGATATCAAAAAAATTTTACAGGCAGGGTATGTGATTGAGTTTGTCAAGCCTTTTGATATGTTTCCCCAAACTTTTCATGTGGAGACCTTGACCTATTTAAGGAGAAAAACTTAATCTATTTTTCAAGTAAAGTTATACGTGCTCCTAATGTTAAAAGCTTTTCTACAAAGTTTTCGTAGCCTCTTTCTAAGTGTTCGATCCCAAAGACTGTCGTGTTCCCCTCGGCAACGAGGCCAGCTAGAACAAGAGCTGCACTACCCCTTAAGTCATGTCCATTTACTTCTGCCCCAGTTAGCTTACTTACACCCTCTATAAATGCCGTCGGTTCAACTACTTTTATTTTAGCGCCTAATCTCATTAGTTCGAAGGCATGGGAAAAGCGGTTGGGGTAAATACCTTCCTTGATTATGCTGATTCCTCTTGCAATGGTTAACATACTCATAAACTGTGGCTGCATATCCGTGGGAAAGCCAGGAAATGGCTGAGTCTCAATATAAAGATTGCGTATCTCATTTCCAGCACTATAGAGTTTAATCCAGTTTTCTCCTTTTTCAATAACAGCACCTGCCTCTTTGAGTTTAACGATAACAGGTTCAAGGTGCTCTGGAATGCAGTTTTCAACTTCTACTTCCCCTTTGGTCATCAGTCCAGCAACGAGATATGTTCCAGCTTCAATCCTATCTGGAATTATTTCATATTCCGTTATCGGATTCAGTTTTTGTACGCCCCTTATTCTTATAACATCGGATCCTGCACCTTCAATAAAAACTCCGGATTTTATCAGAAAATCGGCTGTTTGGACTACTTCAGGCTCTTGAGCCGCGTTGAGAATAATAGTTTCGCCGTCTATCAGACTGGCTGTAGTCATAATGTGTATCGTAGTTCCAACTGATTTAAAGTTGAGGGAAATTTCGTTTGGATGAGGCTTTTTTAAAGTTGCTTTTATATATCCCCTTTCAATGAGTATTTCAGCGCCTAAAAGAGATAATCCATTTATATGGAAGTCTATAGGCCTTGGTCCAAAGGCACATCCTCCCGGAAAAGAAACTTCTGCTCTACCAAATTTAACAAGAAGTGGACCAAGGACATAAATTGACGCCCTCATTCGGTTTACTATCTCATATGGGGCCACCTGGTTATTTATTGTGGTTGGGTCTATAATGAGCTCATTTTTACCTTTCCATTCTACTTTAGCACCGAGGATCTTTAACAGTTCTATCATGGTGTGGACATCCTGAACCCTTGGAACATTTTTTAGTAGAACAGGGTGGTCGTGTAAAATTATGGCTGACATAACGGGGAGTACGGCATTTTTCGCTCCCTGTACGGATACTTTACCTTTGAGATTAACTGGTCCTTCTACTAAATATGCCCTCATTTTACCAATTTAAGTTTAAAGGACTATAAGTGAAATTCTACAATGTCTTTATCCTGAAGTACATAATCCCGTTCAACTCTCTGTCCTTCAAACTTGGTTGAGCCCCATACCTTAGCGAATTTTAGGTTTCTTTCAAAATCTTTGTGGATTTCTCTTGCAGCATCAAGGACTGTGGCACCCTTTCTTAAAATTAAGGGATCACGCAAAACAGGTGGTTTACCTGGCTCTTTTGTGTAAACCCTTATTATTTCTAATTCTGTAAATATTTCCTTTTTGACTTCATCTACTCCCGTTCCAAATTGTGCAGAAACCGGAACAAGGGAAAGTCCGTGTTTGTTAAGGAAATAATCTTCAAGTTTTGAGAATTGGTAAGAATCCTTTATTTGATCCAATTTATTAAGTACAAGTAAAGCCCTTTTGTTAACCGGTCCGAATAGCTCATATTCCCTTATACCGCTACCTATGATATTTATGTTCTTGTTTATGAGTATGTTTTTAATTATTTCAAAATCTTCTAAGGGGTTTGAATCAAGTCCAAGAAGTAAAACCACGAGGTCAGTATTTCTTATTAGCTCCACGATTCTATAGTCTGGATCCTCTTTGAGTGGTGGTGTGTCAATAATTTGAATTTTAATGTCCTCAAACTCCATCATCCCAACTTGTGGTATTTGGGTAGTAAAGGGGTAATTTGCTGTGAAGAAATTAGTACCACACAGTGCGTTAGTTAATGTGGTTTTTCCGCTATTCGCAAGACCTATTATAAGTACTTGCCCTGCCCCTTCTTTTTTAATGTAAAAGTAAGCACCTGTTTTTTTGCCCTTCTTCTGATGCTCGAGTTCTTCCTGTAACTTTGAGATCTTAGCTCGTATTTCGGCCTGAAGTTTGTCGGTCCCTTTATGTTTAGGCATTATAGCAAGCATTTTTTTAAGGGCATGAATTTTCTCTTCAATGGTTTTTGCGTTCCTATACTCCTTTTCCGCCTCAAAGTACTGTGGTGGTAAGTTAGCTGGCATGAGATTAATTATAAGATTTTCTGTGCGATTTAAATATTGTAGTAACAAAGGCTCGCTTACTTTACTAAACCATAAGAAAGAAATCTGCTAGGGAATGGGTAAATCTATTGATTTAAAGAGTTACTTCATTTTTGTAATCTTTGAAATAAGTGTGCGACGGTGTCGCATAAAGTTTTTTGAGTTCAGAATATCTTAATTTGTATTGCATGAACATCGTGTGTTGCTCTTTAATCTTAATTTAATGTTGAAACCGAATTGTAATTTAAGTTTTATTTTTGCGAGAATCTTGATTAGCCTTGTAAGAGTCCAATACCCAAGGTGTTGAATATGCGTTTTATTGCATTAGTGTAGATGGCAACTGCAAGGATTTTACAAGGTGCCTGTGCTACATGTTTTATTCGAGTGAAATCGACATAGGCTTTGTGTCGACAATACACATTAAGACTTTAAGCTTCAACAATAACGCTATCACTTGTTATTTTAAAGTTTTTGTTGCTTCTCAATCTTTTAATATTAGCATTTAAATGCCTGTGATGCAACGCAATATTTAGATGTAAGAGTCTAAAAGGCGCTTTAAGGAAAAATGGAGTATCCTTCCTTTAATTTGGTAGCATTTTCAAATTAATTAAATAGGCGAAGGTTATTAAAATTATAGATGATTGATGTTAAGTTTACTGACGGCTCTAAAGTCTCAAGTAGATTGTTTCTAAGGGTATTGATAGGTTGACAAGAGTAAGTGCTTCTTAATTGCTCGTCTACGATACTGTCAAGAGCAATTATTAATATTCAAATTACCATCCACACCTCGTGATGCTCGTTGGAAATGTCGTTTGCCTGTGTTAAGTTTGATTACTGCATTTGTTAGATGGGCAAGAGAAGTTATTTAAATTTATTACGAGATGTAATTCTTGAAAGTCAATTTCCCATCGTCACGGTAGTAGTTTTTAAAGTTTTAAACTTTGCAAGTATTGTTGTATCCTGGTATAATTAACATGAAAAATTTCAGATTTTTAAAATGAATGTAAAACTCGTAAAAGTAAGATCCATACTGTCTAAGTCTAAGGTTTATGACTATGTGATTAATCCCTATATAGGCTGTCAGCATGGGTGTGTCTATTGTTATGCAAGGGTAGTTAAAAGATTTACCGGGCACAGAGAGCCTTGGGGTGAGTTCGTAGATGTTAAAATAAACGCCTCTCTTCTTCTTCGTGAAGAATTAAGGAAAAAAAAGAAAGGAGAAATCTGGATAAGTGGTTTGTGTGATCCATACCAACCTCTTGAAAAAGAATTCATGATTACCAGAAAGTGTCTTGAAATACTTTCAGATTGCAGCTGGCCTGTTTTTATTCAGACGAAGTCTCCTATGGTGTTGAGGGATCTGGATGTAATAAAGAAATTCAGTTTTATTGAAGTAGGGTTTTCTATTGGGACTGCTTTCGATGAAATCTCAAGAATTTTTGAACCAAACGCCCCTTCTATAGATTCAAGAATAGAGGCTCTAAGTGTCTTGAAGGCTCATGGAGTAAAGACATATGCCATGATTGCGCCAGTACTACCCGGGGCTGAAGGACTTATAGAACGCCTTTCGGGTAAGGTTAATTATGTGATCGTGGACAAGATGAACTACCATTATGCCGATTGGGTTTTTAGAAAATATGGGTTTGAAAAAACCAGAGATGTGAGTTTTTTAGTGTTTAAGTTTCAAAAGAGTGGCATCCGTGCATATTTTGCCTCTTGACGATTTTTCATGATGAGAATAAAATTATATAATGGAGGGGGTGGTGAAAATGCGGGTTAAACTTTGGATCTCAAGTATTTTAATAATTACTCTTCTTTATTTTTCTTGCAAGAGAAAAGAAGGTGTACCACCAGAGGTTAGAGTATTAGAGAGTAAGAGTGTTCCAGGCGGACTTGTTATAAGTTTCAAAGTTATTGATGATGATTTTGAATTCGCCAGAGTATTAGTGAATGATTCGCTATATAAAACTTATACATCATCTGAGGTTACGGATACTATTAGTGGGTTAACTCCCTTCACCCGATACGAGATAACGGTAGAGGGCGTAGACGCAAGTGGTCTTATTGGGAGTAAGAGTATTACCAAGCTGTTCGGTCCACCACCAAATATTATTTACTTCCAGAATTTTGCCTGGGAAACGGAATTAGTCTACTTTACCTGGGATGCCGTTTTTAATGCTACTGGATATCGCTTACAATTCTCTACCTCTTATGATTTTACATCACTTGAATTTGACACGCTTGTCTCTTCAGCTATTTTTTCCAGAACTTTCTCGTCAGGTGGAGGATATTATTTCAGAATTAGATCAGAAAAAGATTCTATTTTAGGTGAGTGGTCGGATCCTCTGATGATTAATATCGAAAGTCTTGCTTCACCCATGACTTTATCACCTGTTAATAATGATTTTTGCTGGATAAGTGATACTATAATGTTTTCATGGGCTGAAAAGCAGGGAGCAACTTCCTACAGGTTTCAACTTTCTTGCGATTCGTCTTTTTTAAACACTATCGTAGATACATTATTATCCGGCACATCATTAACATGGCCTTCACAGGAAAGACTCGGGAGATTTTACTGGAGGGTCTCAGCTTGCAGGGGGGAAATATGGACTAATTGGAGTAGTGTAGCAATTTTTGATATAGTAATTCCTCAACCTCCAACAGTCACAGGTCCAGATTCAGGAAGTTCGTTTTGGAACAGCGAATTTATAAGTTTTACCTGGACAGCAGTAAATGGTGCGAAGGATTACTTAGTAGATATTGCTAAAGACCCGGGATTTTCCCTTATGGTTCTTCAAGGATACCCGGTATTAAATAATTACTTAAGCTGGACGCCAAATTATAATCTGGGCACACTCTATTTTAGAGTTAGAGCTCGTAGAAACAGGGCAACTACGGATTTCTCTAACATAATTTCTATTAATTCAATCAATTCAAAGCCTTCATTACTTTATCCGTCTGATGGTACAAGCTTCTGGAATGCTGAAACGGTGCTCTTAGAGTGGAGTAGAGTCCAGCTTGCTACCTCTTATAAAGTCCTTTCCTCAAGTTCTTTAGATCTAAACTATCCCTATTTTCTCGAGGTAATAGTTAGCGATACTTTTTATCGATGGGTGCCAAAGTACAATACTGGAAGGGTTTACTGGGGGTGTTACGCACTCAAGGGAAATGTTTCAGGTTATAAAAGTGATTCTCGAAGTTTAATCCTGTATCCATATGAGCTTGGCTCTTATACTCCTTATGATATTGCAAGTTTTGATATCTCTGGTAATTATGTCTTCATCGTAAGAAACTTGGCTACAGGTTTTGGTACTCAGGGGGAATTATGTATTATTAATGTCTCCAGTCCATATAGCCCGATATTTGTGACAAGAAGGGCCGACCCATTAGTTTGGCCTACTCGCTATAATGACATTTGCGTAAGAGGAAATTATGCGTACATAGCTGATAGCATATGGGGTTTAAGGATACTGAATGTTTCAAACTTTTCAAATATTTATCAGGAAGGATATTGGGAAAAGTACCCGAATTTCACATATAGGGTATTTGCAGAAGGGAATCAGGTCTACTTAATCACAGGTAGTGGTACCTCGAGGTATCTGGAGATATTAGATGTTTCTGTTCCATCGAACCCACGTCTTCTGCAAAGTATAGGTCTTAGTAGGGCTGTTGATCTCTTTGTATCGAGTGGTTACGCATTTGTGGCAAGAGAGGATCTGGGTGTTACTATAGTGAGGATTTCTGATGGTAGAATTGTCGGCAATGTAAGCGGGATTTCAGGTGACGCGGTCGGTGTTTTTGTAAGTGGCTCATTCCTTTACGTTGCAGCCGAAAACGGGGGTATTTACGTTGTTGACATATCCAATATTTCAAGTCCAAGGATTTTGAGTAGCTTTACTGGAATAAATGCAGTCTCTTTAGCTGCAGGGAATAATATAGTATATGCTACAGGATATCCAGTGTTGCTCGAAGTAGTAAAGGCTACCACGCCTTCATCACCTTACGAGGTCGGAAGACTGCAATTCGGAAGTTACTATGGGAAAGAGGTAAAGATATCTGGGAATCACGCATATGTTAGTGATGGAAACAGCATAAGAATAATTGCGGTGAAAGAGTAAATATTTTATCCGCTTTTAATTTAGTTTTTTAGATTAGTATGAATTTTTCGGATAATCGGTAGTTAGTTGTAATAGCACTTACTTTTGGATGTTTGCGAGCTTTTAGAGCAATAAAGCCTTTAAAAGATTTATTTTTTCCTAAGGAGGTTTTGCTGAAAAACACTTTTTAGTTTTGCATAAAGTCAGTTACGCTGGCTGTCCATCTAAAATTATTTGTCCTTAAAATGTGATGAACAATAGATTTAATGTCTACTATTTTTGAAGAACTGGAGTAGAGGCGGGGATTTGGCATAGGCTAGGGCTGATCATGTTCTATCTCAAGTACATTTCTAAACGTAGGAATTTGTACGAATTTTTTGGCTTGGTGGGGTTAATAATAGAAATAGTTTTCCTGTAAACGGTTGTGTGCCCCACACTGCTGAATTTTCTACTTATTTCCTTTAAAATAATTAATAAAAGGAGTTGAGTATGTTAAGGAATTTTGCTCAGGTTATTGAACTTGCGAAGAGTAAAGGTAAAAAGAGAATTGCAGTTGTGGAAGGAGCTTCAGATGAGATTGTTGAGGGTTTGAAACTTGCGAAAGAGCTTGCTTTTCCCATCCTCATAGGTGATTCTGAAAAGGTAAAGAGATTTGTTGAATCAAACAATATAGAGGAATTTGAGATTGTGGATTCTAAGAGTCCCGTTGAGTCTGCATTCAAAGCCTGTGAAATGGTAAAAAGTGGGAATGCTGACTTTGTAATGAAAGGTAAGATTGATACACCTACTTTTCTGAGAAGTCTTCTGGACAAAGAAAGGGGTATCAGGACGGATAAGGTGTTTTCTCATATCACTCTTTTGGAAATCCCAAACTATCACAAGCTTGTTTTCCTTACAGATGCTGGGATGAATATTAGACCAGATCTAAAAATGAAAATCAATATTTTGCAGAATGCAATCGATGTTATGAAGACTATGGGTTATGAGGAAATAAAAGTAGCTTTTCTTGCTTCGTTAGAGACTCTGCATGAAGATATGCCTGAAACCATTGAATTTGCGGCTATATCCAAACTCCAGGATCGTTCGTTTTTCAAAGGGGTTAAGGTTTACCTTGATGGTCCAATGGGTTTTGATATAGCGGTATCCAAAAGGGCTGGAGAGCTTAAAGGAGTTACATCTCCCGTGAGTGGCGATGCGGATTTATGGATGGTTCCCGATGTCGCATCGGGGAATATTCTGGCAAAGGCTTTGATTTACATTGCTAAGGCAAAGGCTGGTGGATTAATATATGGTGCAAGAGTTCCTGTAGTTCTTCTTTCCAGAGCTGATGAGCCAGAGCTTAAGTATTACTCTATTGCCTTTGCGGTAGCTGCCTGTGGATAAGTATTTTTTAAAAGTTTGTGAGTCAACAAATCAGATAGCAAAACTATTTCTTGAAAGTGGTGTAAAGATACCTTTCGTAATTATCGCAGAGGCTCAAACCAGAGGTAAAGGCCAGAGGGGTAGATTATGGGTTTCAGATAAAGGTGGTCTTTATGCCTCCTTTGTAGTTCGCAAGATGGACTCAAGGAAGGCACTTATAATAGGTGCATTAACTTCATATCATGTGCTTTCAAAGTTCTTGCCAGTGAAGATGAGGTTTCCAAATGACATCATGGTTGAGAAGAAGAAAATTTCCGGAATCCTGGTGGAATTAACATCCGAGGCCACTATAATAGGTATTGGTGTGAATGTCAATCAAAAAGATTTTCCAGAGACTCTTCAGGGTATTGCCACAAGCTTGTATTTAGAAACGGGTTCGATGTACGATTTAAATCAGATTCTGGATCTATGTATTGAAGAGCTTACAAGACTCTTGGATTTTGATTATGCTACTCTCTTTAATAATTACTCTAAAGCCGTTTTTTTTAGGGGTCTCTGTAATATTCATCTTTCTGGTGGCAGGAATTTTACCTGTGTTATTGAAAAAATTGAGAGAGACTTTAGTGTTGTAACGGATAGAGGAGTATTCCCTTTTGACCACATAATCTGGATAGAATGGATGTGATTTTTTGTGTAGATATAGGAAACAAGAATATTAAAACCGGAGTATTTGATAAGGATGGTTTGAAGGAGGTAATTCTTGGGCTTCCCGATCCACTCTTTTTTGCAAAGTGTGAATTAATCATTATCAGCTCAGTATCCAGGACAAAGCTTGATGCCTATTTAAGGTTGATTGAAAAAAGTCCCTTTACGGGAAAGATTATCAAACTCCGGCCACAAGATCAAAACTATTTAAAGATTAATTACACAGACCCATCTCAGCTTGGTGAAGACAGGCTTGCCTTTGCTTTTTTTCTCAAAGAAAACTATGGTGAGGCTTTAGGGGTAGACGCTGGATCTTTCATAAATATTGAATATGTTAAGGATGATATCCATTTCCCAATGGCAATTTTCCCGGGATTAAGTTTATTAAAGGAATGTTACGGAAGGGGCGAAAGGTTAAAGAAGCTTGACATTGATAACATAGTTAGAGATACGCCTTATATTTTCCCAAGATCTTCAATTGAATGTATTGGCAAAGGAGTTAGACTCGCCGTTAAAGGTCTTGTGGGAGGTTTAATGGATCTTACGGGATGTAATAGAATTGTGTTTACGGGTGGTGATGGTAAAATTTTGAGGGATATTTTAGGTTTTGGGGAATATGTAGAAAATGCTGTATTGCTTGGTCTTTTTGCTTATTATAGGCTTTTAACTTCTCGTTCGAATTCCTGAAATTTTCTTATAATTTCGCTTTTGAGCTCATCTATACCTTTTTTCAGTCTTGCTGAAACAAAAAGGGCATTGGGGTATTTTTCCTTGAACCTTTCAATTATGGATGGTTCGATAACTAAATCAATTTTGTTAAAGACATTTATAATTTGCTTATCACCGCACCCTATCTCCTCAAGTACTTTTGTAACAGTTTCAATTTTTCGTTCCACCGGTTCATTGGTTATATCAATTATGTGAAGTAAAAGATCTGCTTCCCTGGCAACGCCGAGAGTAGCTTTAAATGATGCAATAAGGTGGTGTGGAATATCTTCTATAAATCCAACAGTGTCAGAAATCACGACGGGCTTTTTCAGCACGTTTTGGTACATTTGACGGGTTGTAGCATCAAGGGTGGAAAAGGGTCTATCTTCAACATTTAAGTTAGACTTAGTTAATAGGTTCATTATAGAGGATTTGCCTGCGTTGGTATACCCTACAAGCGTAACTTTGTAGATATCCCTCCTTCGCCTATAGTGCAACTCCCTGGTCTTCTCAATTTCCGACAGTTCCCTCCTAAGATGGGCGATGCGCTCTTTAATTTTCCTTCTATCCACTTCTAGTTTTTTCTCTCCAGGTCCTCGAGTTCCAATTCCACCTCCCAGTCTTGAAAGGTCAATACCTTTGCCTGTGAGGCGTGTCATTCTATATAAAAGCTGGGCAAGCTCGACTTGAATTTTTGCCTCTGTAGTTTCTGCATGTTGTGCAAAAATATCTAGGATTAATTCGGTTCTATCTATAATCTTACATTTTATTATTTCTTCAAGATTTCTTACTTGTGAGGGCGAAATGTCCTGATCAAATATAACCACGTTAATTCCAAATTTCTCGCATATCTCCTGAATTTCGTGAGCCTTGCCCTTACCAATAAGATATGCAGGATCGAGGTTTGGTCTTATTTGTATAATTTTTTCGAAGACTTCAGCACCGGCAGCTTCTGCAAGTTGAGCCAATTCTTCCAGTCTGTCTAACTCATGCCATCTCTCTTGGGGAGAAGTGCAGACACCTACAAGAAGCGCTTTTTCTTTCGCTTCACTGGTTGAATACATGTTTAACAAGCTGATCTACATGGTCTATGTATACTATTTCAAGTTTTTCTGTAATTTCTCTTTTGATTTCTTCAACATCCTTTCTGTTTTCAGAGGGTAGAAAAACTTTATTAATTCCATATCTTTTTGCTGCGAGTAGCTTTTCTTCCAGTCCTCCTACAGCTAATACCTGACCCGTGATAGTAATTTCCCCTGTCATAGCAATGTTGCTTGGGACCGATCTACCAGTTAGTGAAGAAAGCATTGATGTGAAAATTGTAACACCTGCTGATGGACCATCCTTGGGTATCGCCCCTTCTGGCACATGTAGATGTAGGTCTATCTTATTGTAAAAGTCTTTTTCAAGGCCAAAGTTTTGGTAGTTTGCCCTTATATATGTCAAAGCTGCCTTAGCTGATTCCTTCATCACATCCCCAAGTTGTCCTGTAAGTTCCAATTTCCCATTACCTTCCATTTTAGCGACTTCTATCCTGAGTATCTCCCCACCAAACTCCGTCCAGGCTAGTCCATAGGCAACGCCCGGTGGAAGGGTTTCATTTAGTTCCCTAAGTCTATATCTCGGTTTTCCAAGGAATTTCTCTAAGTTAGTAGCATTAACCAGGACTTTTTGCCCTTTATCAGCGTACATTTTTGCAGCCTTTCTTGTGATCTTTGCTATTTGTCTTTCTAATTCCCTGAGTCCCGCTTCTCTTGAGTATTCCGTGATAATTCTCTTTATAGCTTTACTTGTAATCTTCAGTGCGCCGTCCGGGAGGCCTGAAGCAGATAATTGTTTGGGTATGAGGAAATACTTAGCAATGTGAAACTTTTCATTTTCAAGGTACCCCCGAATAGGTATTACCTCCATCCTGTCCAGTAGGGGTTTAGGAATTGTGTAAGTTGTATTTGCAGTAGTTATGAATAGAACATGAGATAAATCAAATTCCACCTCAAGATAGTGATCCTGAAAGTACTTGTTAATCTCAGGATCTAACACTTCCATAAGAGCAGCTTGTGGGTCACCTCTCCAGTCCTGGCCTACTTTGTCAATTTCGTCAAGTAGAAATACAGGATTACAGCTCCCAGCTCTTCTTATCTGTTGAACTATTTTCCCTGGCATGGCACCCACATAAGTTCGCCTGTGACCTTTTATTTCAGCTTCATCTCTTAATCCACCAAGTGAAATTCTGACAAATTTACGATTCAGCGCTCTCGCTATTGATTTTGCAAGGGAAGTTTTACCTACACCAGGTGGACCAACGAAACAGATCACCTGACCTTTTATTTCTCCCTTTAGTTTTAAAACGGCTAAGTACTCAAGGATTCTCTCCTTTTGCTCTTCAAGACCGTAATGGTCTTCATCCAGAATTCTTTTTGCATTTTCAATGTCTAAGTTATCTTCTGTGAAGGTACCCCAGGGAAGATTTACGAGCCAATCCAGATAATTTCTAATAACTGACGCGTCAGGTGACATGGTGGGGGTTCTCCGAAGTTTGTTAAGTTCGTTTAAGGCTTTTTTCTTCACTTCTTCGGGCATCTTCGATTCTTTTATCTGATTTTCTATTTTTTCGTATTCATCTTCCTCTGTGTAGCCGAGTTCTTTTTGTATTTCTTTCATCTCCTGCTGGAGGAAAAACTGCTTCTGTTGTTTCTTTATTTCTTCAGATACTTTCGATTCGATGTTTAGTTTTATGTTAATGAACTCGATCTCCCTTATAAGAATTTCGACTATTTTTCTCAAAAGCTCGGGGAGGTCATTGATCTTAAAAAGTTCTATCTGCTCTTCAAATTTTAGCCTAAGGGAATTTATGACCTTATAACATACACCCCAGGGATCTGCAGATTCGTCAAATACGTTAAAGGCACCCTCTGGGACGTTTTTCGCCAGTTCCACGTATTTCGCGAAATATTCCCTTACAAGCCTAAGATAATTTTGAAGTTCAGGGGTTTCCTGCACGCTCAGTTCAACTGGTTCATAGTAGGCATAAAAGGTATCATCCTGATATATTAGCTCTGTAATTTTGACCTTCTCAAGTCCTTCCACTATTGCCCTTATCGAGCCATCAGGAGGAATTATGTGCTGAATAAATACCCCGATAGTTCCATACTGTAATACATCTGCCACCGACGAAGGAGTTTCCTGCTCAGCCCGTAGCTGACTAACAAAAATGGCCTTTTTATCTAGTGTAAGTGCTTCTCTTGCTGCTTTAAGTGAAAACGGCCTCCCAATCATTATGGGCGAAACTACCGACGGATAAATTATTAACTCCCTTGTTATTATTACTGGTAATCGGTTCTCCATAGCTTTTACAGGGATTCTCTTCTTTTCTTTGTTGAATCCTGGAAAATTATCACAGGTTCTTTACCTGAAATTATAACTTCTTTATCCACTATCACTTCATCAACTGGCCTTCTCTTTCTCAATGTTGGTAGTTTGAACATAGTTTCGAGTAATGCTTTTTCGATGATGCTTCTTAAGCCCCTGGCTCCTGTCTTTGTTTTGATTGCTATTTCGGCGATTGTCTCAAGGGCATCTTCTGTAAAGGTTAATCTTGCATTCTCCATCTCAAAGAATCTCTGATACTGTTTTATTACTGCGTCTCGAGGCTCTGTGAGTATTTTAATTAATTCTGGTTTACCAAGGGAATGAAGCGGAACTATGAGCGGAATTCTGCCGACGAATTCTGGTAAAAATCCGTACTTTACGATGTCCTGTGGCTCAATATTCGAAATTAGCTCGTCGTAAGTAAGTTTTGAAGCGTCTGATACAGTTGCTTTGAAACCCATTTCTGTAGATCCAAGTCTGTTCCTTATAATCTCTTCAATCCCAACGAAAGCACCACCCATAATAAACAGGATATTTGATGTGTCGATTTGATAAGATCCCTGTTCGGGCATTTTCTTGTTACTCTTCATGGGAACATTTACCACATGACCTTCAAGGAGTTTTAATAGCTCTTCCTGAACCCCCTCTCCCGATACATCTCTACCTGTGGTGGCTTTATAGGCAATTTTGTCAATTTCATCAAGATAAACAATTCCAATTGATGCTCTCTCAATATCCCCGCCGGCATTCTGAATAAGTCTTAAAAGCACAGTTTCAACGTCTTCTCCTACATAACCTGACTCTGTGAGAGAAGTTACATCAAAGATAGCAAACGGAACATCCAATATTTTAGCCAAAGTCTTTGCTAACAAGGTTTTTCCAGATCCTGTTGGACCAACAAGTAGAACATTTGTTTTCTGAATCTCGATGTCCTTTTTAGGGTTAATAATTCTCTTGTAATGATTATACACAGCCACAGAAAGGACTTTTTTCGCTAATTCCTGGCCAACCACATAATCATCAAGGTAGAGTTTTATTTCTTCTGGTGTGGGTAAATTAAATGTTTTGAACTCTCGCCTTGTTTTTTCCTCATCTTGTATTATATCAAATGCAATTTTTACACAATCTTCACAAATATACGCATCAATGCCGGAGATGAATCTTAAGTTATCCTGTTTGGGCCTTCCGCAGAAGGAACAGTGTATGGTCCTGTCTATATTTTTTCTCCTGGGCATGTTACTTTCTGGCCTCCTTACGGGAGAATATGACCTCGTCTACTATCCCGTATTCTTTAGCATCTTGAGCTGACATGAAAAATTCTCTGTCAGTGTCTTTTTCAATTTTTTCTATGGGTTGACCTGTGTGTTTGGAAAGGATTTGATTGAGTATATCTCTAATTCTCATGATCTCTTCTGCATGTATCTTTATGTCGATTGCCTGACCTTCTACACCACCCCACGGCTGATGTATCATAATTCTGGAATTAGGTAGTGCATATCTTTTGCCTTTCGTTCCAGCAGCTAAAAGGACCGCACCCATAGATGCAGCCATACCAACGCAAATCGTCGCGACATCTGGTTTTATGTATTGCATAGTATCGTAAATGGCAAGGCCCGCGGTAACCTCACCGCCGGGGGAATTGATGTAAAGATTAATGTCTCTGTCTGGGTTTTCTGCCTCCAGGAAAAGCATTTGAGCAACAACCAGGTTTGCAACGTGGCTGTTAATTGGGGATCCTAAGAAAATAATTCTGTCTTTTAAAAGTCTTGAATATATATCGTAAACTCGTTCTCCCCTGCCTGTCACTTCAATAACGTAAGGAACATACTGATCTATAACTTTTTTGATATCGATACTCATTCTATTATGACCTCCACTCTTACTGAATTTTTAAGAAATTCCATGGCCTTATTCCTCAGTATCTCATCCTTCAAATTGTCCAGGAGCCCTCTTCTCTCCAGTTCTTTTTTATATTTTTCAGGGTCCAGCCGATAAGTTTTGGCCTTTTCCTGGATATGTTTCGATAATTCTTCATCTGTTAACTCGAAGCCCTCCTGGTCAATTAAATTTTTAAGGATTATTTCCTTCTTTACAAGGTCTTCCGCAAGTTTTCTGAGGGAATTGCGGACCTCTTCATTGTTAGGATCATATCTGAAGCTTTGAGCGATTCTTGTGATTTTTTCCTCCACAAGAGTTCTAGGAAGTTCGAACTGGGTTCGAGAATATATCTCCTCTATTATTTTCCATTCCAGTTCATCCTCTGATACTTTTTCGTTTTCTTTAATGATGGACTCTCTTATCTCTTCCCGCATTTTTTCAAGACTTTCAAACCCAAGTTTTTTGGCAAATTCGTCATTCGCTTCTGGAAGTTCTAATTCAAGTACATCTTTTATCCTGTAGATTAGTTTGATATCCTTATCTTTTTCTTCGTCGTGAAAATCAAGTTCTACTATGTCCCCTTTTCTCTTGTTAAGGAACCTATCAAGAATAGCAGGATTTATGGATTCGGATGACACATGGAGTGTGAGATTTTGTTTTTTCTTGACTACTTTGCTATTTTCTTTTTCCTCATAATCAACAAGGATAAAATCACCTTCCTTCGTTTCTCGGTCTGCTGGTTTAAGTTTTCCGAGCTTCTTCTGGTACTTTTCTATTTCGTCGTCAACATCAATCTCAGAAACTCTTCTTATTTTCTTTTCAACCTTTATTGATGAAAGGTTAGGGAACAGAAAAGTAGGAATAGCTTCATATTCCACGGTAACTGTTAAACCGTCATTCTCCTCGCGCTTCTCTTTGATGTAAATCTCTGAAACAACTTCCTCTT
Organism: Caldifarciminota bacterium; assembly: GCA_039803305.1. GTDB lineage: Bacteria > Hydrothermota > Hydrothermia > UBA1063 > UBA1063 > UBA1063. The sequence goes on along the minus strand of JBDRYG010000002.1, from coordinate 8,572 downwards.
TTTTTGCTTTTATTTCTTCAAGAACCTTAATTCTTACTGCTTCATCCTGTGCGTCTTCAAAAATCTCTTTCTGGAATACAGTTTTTACAATATCAAGAGGGGCTTTTCCTGGTCTAAAACCCTGAATCCTTGCCTTTTTCTGATAGACTCGTGCAACATTATCCAACTGGCTTTTAATTTCTTCACCGGTAACATTTATGGTAAGTTCCCTCAACGCTTTCGGATTAACACTCCCAATAAGTTTTCCCATCAATACCTCCAGTTTTTGTTTTGCAGATTTAAATTATAGTTCGAATCGCTTGAAAAGTAAAGGAAAATTAAGGAATTTAGCTATTTTAACATCAAAGTAGCTAAAGCCAAATAAATACCCGTACCTATGATGTCAGCAAGAGTGGTTATAAGAGGTGTACTTGCAGAAGCAGGATCTTTTTTTAATTTGACGAAAATAAAAGGTAGTGCAAGCCCTATAAGAGATCCCACTACAACATTAACAAACATTGCAGTTGTTACGACTTTAGCGATGTGAATCCCTCCACCCCGTAAAAATCCCATAAATGAAATTCCCAATGCCATTGTACCACCAAGTAAGGCGGACACAAGAATTTCTTTGCCAAAAAGATAAAACCAGTCTTTAGGCTTCACTGTACCGAGCGCTAAGGCCCTTATTAAAAGAGTTGCAGCCTGAGAACCTGCATTCCCCGCTGTATCTACAAGGACTGGAAGGAAACTTACCAAAACTACATACTTCGCAATAGTCTCCTGAAAACTTTGTATAATCCCACCCGTTACCAGGTCCATTATCAGGAGGGCAACAAGCCATGTAATTCTACTTTGGTAGATTTTGGATACTGGGACCTCTTTAAGGTGGGTTAGAAATTCTGGACCGACAACTTCGGGACTAATGGCTGATATTTTCGCAAGGTCTTCTGTTTGCTCTTCATCCATTACATCAATCATATCATCAATTGTAACTATTCCCAGCAGAATTTTATCATTATCGACTACTGGAAGTACGTTCAGATTGTACTTTTTCATAATCTTTACGGCTTCTTCCTGGTCTGTAAAAGCGTTTACATAGACCACCTGAGCATCCATCAATGCTTCTATTTTTTCGTCACTCTCAGCAAGTACTATATCCTTGAGATATATATCGTCTATTAAGTGCCATGATGCATCGACCACATAGATTATATCAATAGTTTCAGCATCCCTTCCATATTTCCTAATATGGTCTATTGCTTCTTTGCATGTCCAGTGGGACCTTACTGCTACGAAATAGGGGGTCATCAGCCTTCCAACTGTATTTTCAGGGTATCCAAGGAGTTTTAATGTGTATTTTCGCTCTTCGTCAGAAAGTAACGAGAGAAGTTTTTGTACAAGCTGGCCTGGTAACTCCTCGAAGAGGCTGGCTCTATCGTCAGGCTCAAGCTCTTCGATAACGTTCCTGACCTCTTCCATCCCAAGATTTTTTAGAAGCTTTTCCTGGACCTCAAAGTCGAGTTCACTGAAAACCTCAACCTGAGTGTCCTTGGGGAGGAGTCTAAAGATTATTACCTTGTGTTCATCACTCAAAGATTGTACGAGGTATGCAAGATCTTGTGGTGGCCATTGAGAAATTGCAGTTTTTAACTCAAACCAGTTTTTTTGTTCTATGAATTCTATAACATCCGGTAGTATAAAATCTATAAACTCGCTTCTCTCCAAATTCTTCCATCCCTGCTTTCAATCTTATTATAAACTCAACTTTGAAGACTTCAAATCCTATTAAATTTGTATGTTGAAGGTATTTAACTGGAATTGTAAAATTTAGCAACAACAATGAAAATAAAGGATATAGTTGAGAAAATTGAGGGTAAGTTAATAGCTGGCTACGAAAAGTTAGATGAAGAGGTAGAAAAGGGTTTTGCAGCTGACCTTCTATCCGATGTTCTTGCCCTTCTTGACGACAGGCCCTGTTTAATAACAGGGATCACAGGTCCTCAGGTAGTAAGAGTTGCTGAGGTTCTTAATATACCTTTGATAATAATTGCGCGAGGCAAACAGCCTTCTCATGCGCTTATTGATGCTGCAAAAGCCGCTGGTATACCTGTGATTTTGACCAACAAAACTGTGTTTGAGACTTGTGGTATTTTATACTCGAATGGGATGAAACCCTGTAAAATCAAAATTTTTCCAGGTGGCTATCAGTGTGAAGAGCCGTACTCTGTTTGATGTTGTAGGATTTGCTTTTAAATAATTACAAGTGAAAATGGAAAATGGACGAGCAAAAAACGAGGCTTGTATATCGTGTAAAACCCATGGACCTTGCGAGTGCAGGATCTGCATCTTCACAGGTTAAAGTAGAGTTGCAGCGAAGCGGTATTGAAGAGGATGTAGTAAGAAGGGTAGGTATTATTTGCTTTGAAGCAGAAATGAACATGATTCTTTATTCTGTTGGGGGTAAACTAAAGGTGGAGTTTGATTCAGAAAAGGTTGAAATCTTTGCTGAAGATGATGGGCCTGGTATTGAGAATTTGGAGCTAGCTATGCAACCAGGTTACTCCACAGCGCCCCCTTGGGCTCAGGATTACGGGTTTGGTGCTGGTATGGGATTCCCAAATATGAAGCTAAACTCGGATATATTTGAGGTTGACTCAAAAGTTGGTGTTGGAACAAAAATACATGCCACAGTCTACAGGAGAAAGAAAGATGAAGTTAAATGAAGTTGTAGAATATTTGAATTTAAAAATATTCGCCACCGGAGGATATGATTTAAGTAAGATTGAAGTAAACGGTGGCTATATCTCTGACCTGCTTTCTGATGTTATCGCCGGCGTATCAAAAGGAGATATCTGGATAACGATTCAGAGACATCTCAACATCCTTGCTGTTGCAAAGCTTAAGGATGTAAGTGCAGTGCTCATTGCAAAAGGGCTTAGTCCAGATGATAATACCATCGAAAAGGCCCAGGAGGAGGGTGTGGTTCTTCTGGGAACCGATCTTTCTACCTTTGAAATTGCAGGGAAGCTGTACAACCTTTTAAAATACGGTGAAGTTAAATAAATTTATGGCGGATTTACATATCCATTCGGCTCTCTCACCTTGCGGGAGCCTGGAGATGTCGCCAAAAGCTATTGTAGAGAGTGCCTTGAAAAAGGAGCTTAATTTAATAGCCGTTACTGATCATAATTCATATGAAAATGCTTTTTATACTGGAAAAATTGCCAATAAATATGGGATTCAAGTACTTTACGGAATGGAAGTCCAGACCAGTGAAGAAGTTCATGTTCTTGCTTTCTTTGACACTTTTGAATCGTTAGAAAATTTTGGAAAGGTTATACATGAACATCTCCCTGATATTCCTAACAATCCTGAATTTTTTGGCGATCAGGTGGTTGTAGATGAAAACGATGAAATTGTAAGATTTGAGGAAAAACTTCTCATTAATTCAGTCGATTTCACAATTGATGAGGTTGTCAGTTTAATAAAGTCTTATGGGGGATTATCAGTTCTTTCCCATGTTAATGCCAGTCATTTCAGTATAGTCTCTCAGCTTGGGTTTGTTCCTCAAGAAGTTAGCGTTGATGCACTGGAAATCACATATGATTTAAGACCCGAAGAGCTTGAGGCTTTGAATTTGCCTCAAAAGTTTCCCATTATTACTTCATCAGATTCCCACTACCTTGCTGATATTGGTAGAGGGTATACTGTGTTTTTTATGGAAAGTCCAAGTATTGAGGAAATTAAAAAGGCCCTCACAAAGTCTGAGGGTAGGGATTATATGGTATTTGGAAAACATGGGAGGATTGTATGAAATTGCACATACCTGCTGACAATCCACAGTACCAAATGTTAAAAAGGGAGATTGCAAGGTATAAGAGGAAACCTGGACCGCTAATCCAGGTACTTCACAGGGCACAGGAGATTTTTGGATACTTACCCCAGGAGGTTCAGTATTTTATTGCAAAAGAACTTGATATACCATTAGCCCAGGTTTATGGGGTAGTAACATTTTATAATTTCTTCCGCACCGAACCCGTGGCCAAGCATGTTATTAATGTTTGTATGGGTACTGCTTGCCATGTGAGAGGCGCAGAGAATATTGTTAAAGCTATCTCCGAGGAATTAGGGATTAAAGTCGGGGAGACCACTCCTGATAAATTCTTCACTTTATCCACTGCTCGATGCTTCGGTGCTTGTGGCCTTGCCCCTGTAATTATGATCAATGAAGATGTATTTGGTAAACTGACTCCTGAAAAAGTAAAGGAAGTCCTTAGAGAATATAGAGCTCAAAAGGAAAAAGAGGAAAGCGGAGTAAAGGAAGGTTAAAGGAAGTGCTGGCTGAGCTTTCCATGCATATTCTCGATATTGTTCAGAACTCTATAAGTGCAGGCGCGAGTTTAATAAGAGTAAGGGTTGAAGAAGATAAAGAAAAGGACTTTCTGCTAATAGAAGTAGAAGACAATGGCAGGGGCATGGACCCAGAAACTATTGAAAAAGTTCAAGATCCATTTTACACTACCAAGTCATACAAAAAGGTTGGACTTGGTATTCCGCTTTTTAAACAAACTGCTCAACATTGTGATGGTTCTTTTGAAATTAAAAGTCAAAGGGGGCAGGGGACTTTGGTCCGTGCTACCTTCAAGAGATCCCATATAGATCTGCCCCCTCTTGGAAATTTAAAAGATACGATTCTTACTCTAATAATTGCAGAATCGAAGGTGGATTTCATTTTTGAAATTAAGGTTGATGGGAGCTTTTTTACCCTGGATACCAGGGATTTGAAGAGAGAGCTTCAGGATGTGCCCTTAAATCACCCTGAAGTGATAAGATTTTTAAAAGAATTTCTGGATGAAAATTTGAAAATAATGGAGGTTGCATCATGAAGCTTGAAGATCTAAGAAAAATAAGGGAAAAAGCAGAAAAAGATATGAAATTGAGAGAGGGGAAAGCCAGAATTAAAATAGTTGTAGGCATGGGAACCAGCGGTATTGCTGCTGGTGCAAGGGAAGTTTTGAAGGCTTTCCTTGATGAAATTGAGAAAAGAAATCTTCAGGATGTGATCGTTACACAGAGTGGGGAGAAAGGCCTTTCATCTCATGAGCCAGTGGCAGAGGTCCGGGAAGAAGGGAAACCTGTCGTGGTTTATGGAAATCTGACTCCTGATGCTGCGCGCAGGATTGTAGCTGAACATGTAGTAAATGGTAACCCTGTGACTGAATTTGTACTTGAGGTAAGGGAGGAATAAATGCCAAAAAGACTTGATGTACTGGTGTGTTCTGGTGCCGCCTGTATATCCAATGATAGTACCACAATAAAGAACAAGCTTTTGGCGGCAATTAAGGATGCTGGCATAGAAGACGAAGTTGCCGTCGTGGAAACGGGTTGTATGGGTCCATGCGAGTTGGGACCCGTGATGCTCGTTTATCCAGACGGTGTATTCTACATAAGACTTAAGGAAGCCGATGTAGAGGAGATAGTAAAGGAGCACTTCATCAAAGGGCGTCCTGTTAAGAGGCTTCAATGGACTACTCCTGAGGCCAGGAAAATAGTAGAAGAAAAAAGACAGGTTCCATTTTTTGAGAAGCAGCTTAAGATTGTGCTATCAAATTGCGGTAAAATAGACCCTGAAAATATTGAAGAGTACATAGCTGTTGGTGGCTATGAGGCTCTAGCAAAGGTTCTGACACAGATGACACCCGAGCAGGTAATAGAGGAGATGATCGCATCCGGTTTGAGAGGACGTGGTGGCGCTGGCTTTCCTACCGGTCTTAAATGGAAAGCTACAAAGGAATCTCCTGGTGAGGAGAAGTACGTAGTTTGTAATGGTGATGAGGGAGACCCTGGTGCTTTTATGGATAGAGCTATCCTTGAGGGTGACCCACACTCTGTTATTGAAGGCATGGCTATAGCTGCCTATGCAGTGGGCGCTAAGCAGGGATATGTTTATGTTAGAGCAGAGTATCCATTGGCTGTAAAAAGGCTTGAAAAGGCAATACAACAGGCAAGAAAATATGGTCTTCTCGGCAAGAATATTTTTGAAACTGGTTTTGAATTTGATCTCGAGATTAGAATCGGCGCGGGTGCCTTCGTTTGTGGTGAAGAGACTGCTTTACTTGCATCCATTGAGGGTAAGCGCGGTCAGCCAAGACCCAAACCCCCGTTCCCTGCTCAGAAAGGGCTATGGGGAAAACCTACTCTAATCAATAATGTGGAAACCTTCGCAAATGTTCGCCATATCATTCTTAATGGGGCAAAGTGGTTCGCCAGTATAGGTACAGAGAATAGTAAGGGTACAAAAGTCTTTGCCCTATCGGGGAAGGTATTGAATACAGGGCTTGTGGAAGTCCCCATGGGTATAACGATTAGAGAACTGGTATTTGATATTGGAGGGGGTATCCCTGAGGGTAAGAAATTCAAAGCAGTTCAGGTTGGTGGACCTTCTGGAGGATGTGTCCCAGCGGATTATATTGATACTCCAATTGATTATGAATCCTTAAAGAAGCTCGGCACCATCATGGGTTCTGGAGGTGTTATTGTTCTTGATGAAGATACCTGTATGGTAAATCTTGCTAAGTTTTTCTTAGATTTTACTGTCGATGAATCCTGTGGACAGTGTGTTCCTTGTAGAATAGGTTTAAAGCACCTTTACGATATTTTGGACAGGATCACTAAAGGTGAAGGCAGGATGGAAGATCTTGAAACACTTGAAAAATTAGGAGAGGAAATTAGGAGAACTTCCCTGTGTGGATTAGGTCAGTCAGCACCTAATCCTGTTCTTTCGACTCTTAAGTATTTCAGAGATGAATATATTGAGCATATAAGAGATAAGAAGTGTCGTGCTGGGGTTTGCAACTTAGTAAGTGAGGAAAAGGTTACCAGCTTTGAGGAAAAGTTGAAAGGAATTATTTAGTCTGGAGGGAGTATGACAAGGGAAGAGATTTTAGAAAAATACGGTAAATCAAGGGATAATCTCCTTTATATACTCCATGATATTCAGGATAATAATCCTCAACATTATCTAACTGAAGAGGATCTGAGAGCAGTCGCAAAATGGCTTGGTCTTCCTTACAGTTATGTTCACGGAGTAGCTACATTTTACTCAATGTTCAGCCTCAAGCCCCGGGGTAAGTATATAATTCGCGTATGTGAGTCTCCAACATGCCATCTTATGGGGTCTAGTGACATAATTCTTGAACTTGCCAAGGTATTGGGTGTAGGTATTGATGAAACTACTAAAGATGGCCTATTCACTCTCGAACTGACATCATGCATAGGCGTGTGTGGTGTAGCCCCTGCGATGATGATTAATGAGGAAGTTTACGGAAACCTTACTCCCGAAAAGGTTAGAGCTATAATTGAAGAAAAGAGGAGGGAAGGGAAATGAGTATAGCCAGAATGCATGTTTTAATTCCCTTTGACCCTGACACTTTACTTTCTGGCGTTAAAGAGTTTCAAAAGGCTTTGTTGGAAGAGATAAAGAAGAGGGGACTTGAGAATGAAATAAAGGTTCTCGAAACAGGTTCAATTGGCGTCACTGGGAAAGGAATTTTGATGGTAGTTTACCCAGAAGGGATAATTTATGCAAATCTAAAGATAGCTGATATTCCAAGAATTGTAGAGGAGCACTTTATAAAAGGAAGGGCCGTTAAGGAGCTACTTCTTGGTGAAGTCCCCGCAAGAATGGTGAAGAAGGAAAAGGTAGGACTTGTCAGGCAGCAGAAAAGGGTTGTTCTGGAAAATGCCGGTGTTATCGATCCTGAAAACATTGAGGAGTATATTGCTGCTCATGGTTATGAGGCTTTGGAGAAAGTTCTTACATCAATGAAACCAGAGGATGTTATTGAGGAAATTAAGAAGTCTGGACTTAGAGGTCGTGGTGGTGCCGGCTTTCCAACGGGTTTGAAGTGGGAGTTTACAAGAAAGGCTGAAGGGGATCAGAAGTTTGTAATATGTAATGCAGATGAAGGTGAACCTGGGACATTTAAAGACAGATTAATAATGGAAGGAGATCCTCATAAACTTATTGAGGGAATGTTAATTGCTGGTTATGCAGTAGGTGCCCAGAAGGGATACATTTATGTTCGCGGGGAGTATCAGCTTTCCATACAGCGGATGCAAAAGGCCATCGAGGATGCTTATAAATACAATATACTTGGTAAAAATATTCTTGGTACCGATTTTTCGTTCGACCTCGAGATTAAAAAGGGTGCAGGTGCGTATGTATGCGGAGAGGAGACTGCTCTTATAGAATCCCTTGAAGGTAAAAGAGGCCAGCCTCGTTATAAGCCGCCTTACCCTGTGACCCATGGTTTGTGGATGAAACCTACTGTGGTTAACAATGTAGAAACTTTGGCAAATGTCCCTTCTATTTTAAGAAATGGCGCAGATTGGTATAGGTCTTTAGGGACTGAGAAGTGTCCCGGAACGAAGGTATTCACCATCCTTGGACATGTGGTCTATCCAGGGCTTATCGAGGTCGAAATGGGAACAACATTAAGAGAAATCATCTTTAATTACGGTGGGGGCATAAGGGATGGTAAAAAATTTAAAGCCGCATTAGTGGGAGGAGCTGCAGGTGTTTTCCTATCAG
>JBDRYG010000001.1:0-64033 GCA_039803305.1 Caldifarciminota bacterium | reverse complement strand
GTGTAGATAGTGTATATTTAAACACTTCAATTGATTTTGTGAGGGGTTATAGTGATGAATACGGGTTAGAGGTGAGGGTAGAGCCTAGTAGGATATTGCCGTCTTGGGGAGGGAGGTTGCAAGGTATAGAGGCGTACAGGGTGAGTAGTGGAGATGTGATACTGCATTTTGATTCATACAGTAATAGTGAGGTATTTGAGGGGAGGGCATGTGGAGTGATATTTGGAGACAGTGTAGTATTGTTAGGATTTCCACTTTATTATATGCGCACTCAGGATGTAATAGGGCTTATGAGCTTTGTGAAGGCAAGGGGAATAGGAGTGAGAGAGGTGCTTGCCAAAAACAAAAAATTATATTCCATCGTGGGTAGCGAGGTTGTGATGACTAACGCCGAGAGTGGTAAATACGAGATTTACAATGTGAACGGAAGGCTAGTGAAAAAGGGTGAGTTTAATAATTGGAAAATTACGGTAGATTATTTACCGAAAGGGGTCTACTATTTGCGTATAGAGAGCGGAGGAAAAGTTGGTGAGGTAAAGTTTGTTAAAGTGAGGTGAAATGGAAAGAGCTGTAGTGATAGTCAATCCTGAATCAAGAAACTCAAGGAAATTCAAAGAACACAGGCAAGAAATATTAAAGAGACTCTCGGAAAGATTTGATCTTTACATTTGGGAGACAGTGAAACCTGGAGATGGAAAGAGATTAGCCGAAAGAGCGATTGATTTCGGGGCCAGTCTCATAATAAGTGCAGGTGGTGATGGGACCTTAAACGAGGTAGCAAATGCCTGTGCAGGTAAAAATGTTTTGGTGGGAATTCTTCCTCTCGGTATAACTAATGTGTTTGCCCTTTCTCAAAAGATTCCAGTTAATGTGGTTAAGGCTGCAGATGTGATTATAAAAGGACATGAAAAGACAGTTGATCTTGGCTTAGTTAATAGCGAAAGGTATTTTCACATGATGCTGGGAGCGGGTATTGATGGTTTTACCATTAAAGAAATGCCTCATGAGTTTAAGAAAGCGTTTGGTGCACCTGCTCATGTAATGTTAGCTTTGATCAAATATCCTGAATATGACCCGGAGCCCATTTATGTGGAGATCGATGGTGAGGATTTTGGAATTGGCTACCAGGTAATTGTATCTAATATTCCAAACTACGGAGGAAAAATGAAAATGGCACCGGAAGCGAGCCCCGAAGATGGCATTTTAGATGTGGTTATTTTTAGAGAATCGGGATTCGTAAAAGACATTAAGCACTGGCTCGGTTTTCTAATGGGTGTGCATCACAGGATTGGAAGCGTTGATATTCATAGAGGTAAAAGCATTAGGCTTTTTGGTAAAAATACTCATTTCCATGTGGATTCTGAATATGGTGGTCAACTACCGGTGGAGGTGAAATGTGCTCCTAAGGCCTTGAGAATTATTGTTCCACCACCTAAATAAACTTTCTGTATACTCTGTATGTTTTGTAATGCTTTCCTCGCATGAATTCAGTTGCTCTAATAATAAGGTAATTATCCTCAAGTAACCAGGAGACTTCACAGTATTTAAACCTTTTCATTTTTAAAGCGTCTTTGAGTAAATGATAGTAGAGTAAAGAGTCTGCTCCTTTACGTCTATAACCTTTCTTTATGCCAAGGGCGAGAAGCCTTAACCCATTCACTTTTCTAATTCCGGTGAGGAATTTAATAAAACCAAGCGGAAAAAGGCGCCCATTGAGCTCTTTTAAAATCTGATTTATATCGGGTAGTACAAGCCCAAAGGCGGCAGGAACTCCATTGTATTCAACTATCTTAGCAAGTTCAGGTATAACTATTTGTTTAAGACCGTTAGCTAGATGTTTTATTTCTTCTTCCTCAAATGGTAGGGATCCCCAGTTTTGCTCCCACGCGTCATTATAAATGTCAAATATAATTTTAATTTCTTCGTCAAGCTTTTTGAGATTTACGTTTCTTATGGTGAATCCATATGACTGTGCTTTTTCCGAAAGTGGTTGTAATCTAGCCTCCAGCCTGGTTACAAAATTCATAAAATCGTCGTCAAGTACTATAATGTGGGCAACCAGATCTTTGGCTTTCTGAAAACCGTAACTTTCTATCAAATCAATATAGTATGGTGGGTTATAGGTCATTCCTACAACAGGGGGAGAATCGAATCCCTGGATGAGAAGTCCACATTCGTCATCGTTAGTGTTGAAATTCATTGGCCCATAAACAGTTTCTGCGCCCTTTGATTTTAACCAGTCAATGGCGTGCTCGAAAAGAAGATGAGCAACTTCACGGTCATTTATACACTCGAAAAACCCAAAAAAACCAGCATTTTCGTCGTGAATCTCATTATACTTCCAGTCAATGTGGGCATCGATTCTGCCAACTGGCTTGCCATCCTTAAAAGCCATATAGTATTTTGCTTCCATGTGTCTAAATACGGGATTAGTTTTGGGTGATAGGCGTTTTATATCTTCGTCAATAATCGGCGGTACCCAGTTAGGATCTCCCTTATAGATTTCCCATTCCAATAGTACGAAATTTTTTAGTTCTTTATTATTATATGGATCTATTTCCTTAATGAGAATCCCCATGTTCTACCCCCTTTTCAATTAAAATAGAATAAAGCTCATCCCAGTTTTTGCAATCTTTTCCAAAGTGTATTGCCTCTATTCCCATGTTTTTAGCACCCTCAACGTCATTTGTCAGGGAATCTCCAATAAAAATGGCGTTATCAGGTGAAATTCCAAGTTTATTAAGGGTGTACTGGAAAATCTCTTTTGCCGGCTTTCCATATCCCAGTTCTTCTGAAGTGACAATTAGCTCAAAAATTTCATAAATTCCAAGCTTTTTTAGAACCGGCTCAATAATTTCGTTGTCAATATTAGATATTATAGCTAATCTGAATCCTGCTGATTTAAGTTTTATGAGTGTTTCTATAGCGCCCGGGAATGGTTCGGTATATTTCTCATGATAAATTAAATAAAGTTCTTTGAAAGTTTCAAGATGTTCCATCTTCGGAGAAATTCCCTTACATTCAAGAAATTCAGCAAGGTAGGTCGTATATGCATTTTTTAAATTCTCCCATTTTAAATGAGAAGTTTTAAGGAGTTCTCTTATCTTTTTCTTGAGAAAATCAAATAACTCCTCTTCGCAGACCGGGATATTAAATTTATTCAGGAACTCTTTATAGAAAGCTTTGTGCAATAAATCGTCTGACTCATCGGTGACTATTGTCCCTCCAAAATCAAATATCAGTACTTTTTTCATTTGGATCCTCCTTTTTTACTTTGAGCGTGGCCCCACATTTCGGGCATTTCAGATATCTTTTGTTTTTAGTTTCGATCATTATGGGATATCCACACTTCTCACATTGTATTTCAATTGGTAAAGAAGGTAAGAGCAACTTGCATTCAGGATATCTCGAACAACCATAAAAGACCTTGCCGTTTGTTGATCTTTTCTCCACAATCTCTCCATTGCATTCCGGGCATTTAATACCGATTGAATAAGGTCGTATTCCTTTACATTTTGGATAATCGCTACACCTAAAGTATTTACCTTTTTTACCGGTTATCAAGACCATAGGTTTATCACAAATTGGGCATCTAATGTTATCCTGAGTTTCTGAGTCAGCTGGTATAGTGTATCTACATTCAGGATATCTCGAACAGGCTAAAAATGCGCCGAATTTGCTCCACTTACGCAGAAGGGGAGCGCCACACAGGGGGCATATTTTCTCCGTTTTCTGAATCTCTTCTCGTATTGTTTTAATTTGGTCCTGAAAATTCTTTAGCTCTTTCTGAAATTGATCATAAAACTCCCGTAGTACATCTATTGATGTCTTCTCTCCACTTTCTATCTTATCAAGCATTTCTTCCATTTTTGCTGTGAACTTTATTTCAAAAATTTCTTTAAAACGCGGTATGAGAAGATCGTTAACCTTCATCCCTAATTCCGTGGGAACAATATATCCTTTTTCCTTTTTAATGTATTCCCTTTCGTAGAGTGTTTCAAGAGTGGGTGCATATGTGGATGGTCTCCCGATACCCAAGTGTTCCATGGTTCTTATAAGAGATGCTTCAGTATATTGGGGAGGAGGCTCGGTTTCTCTGATCTCATACTTAGCATTTTTTATAGACAGCATTTCACCAGGTTTTAGGTCTGGAATATCTTCATATTCTGGGATTTCATTCAGAATTTTATAAAAACCTTCAAAGATAAGTCTTTTTCCTCGTGCTAAAAAACTGAGGTCACCAAAGTTAATGGTTGCCTCTTTTAGCTCCTCTTCTGCGTAGTTTGACTGAGAGGCTAATGCCCTGCGCCAAATTAAGTTATAGATTTTGTAAAGTTCGTTATCTATTTTGTCCTTAAGGTAATCAGGGTGCAAATCAGGTTTTGTAGGCCTAATGGCCTCATGAGCGCCCTGGACCATTTTATTTTTCGTCTCGTGGTTTATTGGAGACGGTGCGAGAAAGTCCTTGCCAAAGTTTTTTTCAATTTCTTTCCTTATTAAGGAAATCGCTTTTTCGGATAGGCGCAAAGAATCGGTACGCATGTAGGTAATGAGCCCTATACTTCTTCCATCAACATCTACGCCCTCATATAGTCTTTGTGCAATTTTCATTGTTTTTCCTGGAGTAAATTTAAATCTGCGTGAAGCCTCTTGCTGCAAGGTTGAGGTTTTCAGAGGGGGGTGGGGTTTAATTTTGAGTATTTTTTTTTCAAATTTTGCTACATGAACGTTTTGTCCTTTTAGATTCTTAATTAGTTCTTTTGCTTGTTCTTCGTCAGTGATTACTTTTTCGGCTTTTAAGGTTGCCCAGAATTCTTGCCCATCCTTGCTTAAATTGATTTTCACTATAAAGAATCTCTCTTTCTTGAAGTTTTGTCTTTCTTTTTCCCTCTCGCAAATTAATCTCAAGGCTACAGTCTGAACCCTTCCAGCGGAAAGCCCTTTTTTAATAGTTTTCCAGAGTAGAGGACTAACAAGGTAGCCTACCAACCTGTCTAAGATTCTGCGTGCCTTCTGTGACTCAACTTTGTTCGGGTCTATGTCTCCGGCATTTGATATTGCTCTCAAAATTTCGTCTCTTGTAATTTCATAAAACAGTGCTCTTTTTATAGGTTTATCCCTTACTTTTTTTTCGATTTCTTCTTTTATGTGCTGAGCGATTGCCTCGCCCTCCCTGTCTGGATCGCTACCTATGTAAATTTCGTCTGATAACGCAGCTTTTTGCTGAATTTCTTTTACAATAGGTTTTTTCCCAGGTAATATAACGATTTCAGGTTCAAAATTATTATCAAGACTAACCCCAAGGCGATCCTCAGGCAAGTCTTTTATATGTCCCTTAGAAGCAATTACTTCAAAACCTTGACCGAGGTAATTCTTAATAGTTTTCGCTTTCGTGGGGGATTCTACTATTAGTAATTTACAGGTTGATGTTGGTGTTTTCTTGGAGGAATTTTCTTTGCCTGATGCTCTCTTTAAATCACCATGTGCTTTGTCCTTTGAAGACTTGTGAGAATCATCCTTCTTCGGCATAGTTTAATTTTACCACATCCAATATGTTTTATGAATTTCAAATCTTTAAACTAATAAGTAGAGTTGTGTTCTCCGACTGGATTTTAATAGTACGCGGTATTTTATTTTTTGTGTAATTTATTATAACTAAGGTCCTGTTGAATCTTACCAACACTGGCAAATTATTTTCTACTTCTATATTTATCGGGCCATCTGGGAGATCTAAGATAAGCGTGGATCCCACAAATCTGTGCGGGATTTTTTGGATACCATCTTTGATATACCCCAAAACAGGTATTGTATCTTCAAGAATTTTGTAGATTCCAGGATATAAAGGGCTTTTTAATATAAATATCCACTCTGAGTCGCGCCTTGTTAGTGATACTGTGCCTTTAAATTGTGTTTCGCCCATTAATATTGTGAATTCTGCCGTTCTCTGTTCCGATGCAAAAAAATTATAAATGTACGTGAGATTTTCTTGGATTTCTTCAATTGCCGGCTTTTTATGCATCACTTTTCTGGGGGCACAGGATGCAGAGAATAATAAAAAAATAATAATTAAATAGAGTTTTCGCATATGAACATTTTGAAGTCTGGAACAGGAACTTCAAAGGAAAATGGTTAAATTATTTTCAATTATTTGGCTTACGTTAGTTTATAATTTACACATGAAAAAGGAGGGAATAATGCTGTCTAAGAACCCAGGGGAGATAAAAGATCTTGATGCAGCCAAAAAGGATAGGGAAATATTAAGGCTGGCCATCATTGCGGAGCTGGATGCTATTAATCTGTATGAGCAGTTAGCAAGTATCACTGAAAATCCAAATATAAAGAAGGTTCTGCTGGATGTCGCGCACGAGGAGAAAGTGCATGTTGGAGAGTTTCTGGAAATGCTTCTGAGAAATGATGAAGAACAACTTAGAGACCTTGAAAAGGGTAAAGAGGAAATTAGGGAGCTTTTGGAGTAAATTGCATATACGGATTTCATTTTGTATAATTTTCTAACATGGCGACGTAGCCAAGTGGTCTAAGGCGGCGGTTTGCAAAACCGCTATTCCCCGGTTCGAATCCGGGCGTCGCCTATGCCGGGGTGGCGGAAAGGCAGACGCAGGGGACTTAAAATCCCCTGGGACAAAATCCCGTGCGGGTTCAAGTCCCGCCCCCGGCATTTATCCATCGAAATGTTACTGAAAAGAGATTCAAAAAACGTTTTTACCGCCACGATTTTAGGGCTTATAATGGGTAGTGTGGTTGGAAAAGTCCTGTATCATGTTTTTCCAGCAAGCCACGCAAGGGAAGTTGTTTTTAACGAAATCAGAATAGGAATTCCTCAAGTAAACTTAAACTTGTACATTTTTGGTTTTAGTTTTTCCTTTTTCTTTTCCATAAGTATTTTTTCGGTTATTTTTGCTTTGTTTGTGATCTATCTATTAATTAAGCTTTAAATCCTCGCTCTTTTTCCAATTTTTCTATACTCTCTGCGATTCTATAGGCAGCCTCCAGAAGGTTTTCAAGGGAATTAGCAAAAGAAATTCTTATGTGTCCTTCTCCGTTTTCGCCAAAAGCTTCCCCGGGTAGGAGTGCAATTTTGTAATTAGACAAAGCATAATCAGCATAGTCTGCGGAAGAAATATTTACGAGAATTTCAGGGAAGAAATAAAATGATCCCTGAGGCTTGTGAACTTTGAGTCCTTTTACTTGGCTTAGAATTTCGAACATTTTGTCTCTTCTTTCAGCGAAGGCTGAAACCATATTGTCTATAAAATATTCTCCTTTTTGCAGCGCAGTGATACCTGCTCTTTGAACGAACTCAGGAACACACGAGAATGAGTTCTGAATTAGTTTAACTATTGCGCTGACAAGCTCTTTGGGTACAATACCGTAGCCAAGTCTAAAACCTGTCATTGCATAGGTTTTAGAGAAGGCATCTATAAGGATTATGTTGCTGTAATTATCGGTGAGGTTCATAATGCTGATATGCTGGTTTCCATCAAAATATATGCGTGAGTATACTTCATCAGATATTATGAGAAGATTATGATCCTCAGCGATTTTTAAAATCTCCTCAAGTTCTTCTCTCGTATGGACCATCCCCGTTGGGTTGGATGGACTATTTATGATTATGCAAGTCGTTTTTTTAGTGATTTTTCTCCTTAGATCTTCAAAATCAATAGCAAAATTTCGGTTTTTATCCAACCTATAAGGTACAGGAATTGCCCCCATAAATCTGATGAGACTCTTATAAGAAAGATAGCCTGGATCAGGGTAGAGGACCTCTTCACCGGGATTAATTGCGGAAAGGAGCGCAAAGAGAATCATAGGCTTAGCTCCCGGGGTAATAACGACCTGAGAAGGTGAAATATCTATGTTTCGGAACCTTTTTTCATATCTTGCTATTTCCTCCCGTAATTCGATAATTCCCTGTGCTGTCGTATAGTGTGTTTCACCTCGGTTCAAGGATTCTATTAAAGATTCTATTGATTCTTTAGGTGGAGTAAAATCGGGTTCACCTATCTCCAGGTGGATTACCCTTTCGCCCCTTTTTTCCAGTTCTTTAGCCTTTCCGAGTACTGAGAATGATGCTGATTCCTCAATTCTATTAACAATTTTTGCAACCTGTAGTTTATTATCTCTTATCATTTGATACTCCTATTATTCTTCGATTATCTCCACATTGGCTCTGGGAACGATTACTTTTTTACCATCATCAAATTCTATCTCTAAAACTCTGACTTTTGCCTCAGTTTCAATTACTCTTAGTTCAGGCGGGAGGGCGGTAACTTTACCTATCCTGCCAAAGTAAGGCTCTCTTATGACCCTTACCATGGTCCCGACTACAAGTCCTTCTTTAAGTTCTTCTGCTTCTTCCTTCGCTTCGTAGGTCTCGCCTTCGAGAGCCACTATAACTTCAGGCCTTATTACCCCTGCTCTTATTTGCGTTGCACCATTCATAGAAGCTTTTTTACCGTTTAGCTCTTTAAAGAGTTCAAAAGTTCTCTTTGCCATAGCAAGTTTTCCAAAACCTTCTGTTATCATCAGGGTAATGCCCTTTTGCTCATTTCCTGTAATAGCGACACCGATGTCATAGCCAAGAAATTCTTTTAGATTTTTGTCATCAATTGCACCTACTACAATACCCTTTACACCATAGGATACCGCCTTTCTTAGGGCTGCTGCAGTCACAAAACTGCCACCTACAACAATTTTACCTTTCATTTCTTCTTTTATCTTTTCCTCGGTTAACTCTTCATCTGGAGTTGAGGCAGCTACATAAATTTCACCTATGGTCTCGCCTCCTATTCCAAATATTCCTTGGATGAAACTAGCAACCGTTTCCACAACAACACCTTCGTTAGGTATTACCTCCTTTACTTCTCCATCGATATATGCGTTTACTGTAATTGGTATTGGTGGTTCTCTTAAAATTACCTGTCCCGTTATATTCGAAATACTCTCGATAATACCGTCTACTGGAGATGTAACACTGTTTTTAAAAAGCCCAAAAAAGCTTTTAGATTCAGCTATTGGTTCTCCTTTTTTAACGAATTCATTAACTTTTTTCAGCATTACGCTCTCTATTTCCTGCGGTGCAATTGAAAGGAGCCCCGCAACATTTATTGGCTGAACATTACCGGGTAATTCCGTTTTGGCGACAATATCCTCGGCTTTAACCTTATCGCCGACTTTTACTATCACCTCTCCCGGTAATGGAAGCCTTCTTTCTTTCCTCAAAATTGTTTTTCTCGTAACTTTCAAACCCGGTGTATAAGCGTGAGCCATTTTTACCTCCTAATTAAAAAGTTTTTGCCATTTCTTTTGCCCACCTGTTTGTGGAGTCAATTTTTAAAATTTCATCAATAATCTTTTTTGCTTTTCCTAGTTCACCTTTTTTCAAATAAAGTTCTGCTAAATTTTGGTACGCTTCAAGGTCTTGTGGATTGAGTTGCACTGCTGCCTCGAGATTGGAGATTGCCTCATCAAGTTTTCCCAAGCCGAGAAGTGCTTTAGCTTTTATGACATAAAAAGTACTGATTTGTAAGGATTCACTAATTTCGTCTATGGTCTCAATAGCCTTTTTATAATCACCCGTTTTCAAGGAGAGATCCGCAATTTTGTAGTAAATGAAAGGTAATTCTCGTTGAATTGCAGACTGATCAAGTCGAACTTGTTTAATAAGCTCTCTCGCGAAATCCCATTCATCTCTTGCCTCTTTTAAATTACCCTCATTTTCGAAATAAAGGGCAGTTCTAAAACATACACTTGCATAGTTCCTTATCATTCTCTCTTGGTTGTCATCTTTGTATACTTTTCTGTTAAATACCCCTCTGTATCTGTAGCTTTCGAATGGTGGAATTATTTCGCCGTATTTTTCAATGTACTCCCGGAACGGCATTCCTGCTCTTGTTAAGTAAATAGTTCTTTGTAGGTCAATCCCTTCCTTAATCTCATTCAACGTCTTTAATGGTCTATTCATTACCCTCATTGCCATTCCTTCCAATCTTAGATAACTGTTCCACCCGTCGTAATGTTGGGAAGAAACTGTCATGGAGAAAAATATCGGTATTTTAAAGCTGTCAGCCTTTTCAATTACTTCTCTTGCAAACTCTTCTTTACTTAAAAGATATACCCGAGGGATCTTAATGTCCACATTTTCAAACCCATACCTTGGGAAAATTTTTGCTGGATTGATTGTTATATAGTCGTTTGTAGTATAACCTGCTGAAGTTGCGATCAGATCTCGAATCATTAGGTCGACAAGGTACATTACACTGCCATCCATTGTGGGGAAAACCGGCGGAAGCTTCCATATAATAGAATCAGGGAAACTTATCGGCGCTCCTTGCTTTTTTATCTGGTATATGTGCCAGTTGGTGTTGAGAAGACTCATGTTCGCGATGATAACATTTTTACCAATTCCAAGAACTGTTTGATTTGCCCAGAGTGGAAAAGTGTCGTTGTCACCATTGGTAAATAAAATACATTTTTCCTCCGATCCTGGCGAAATCAAAAGGTTGTACGCATAATCCTCAGCTAAATAGTTACCATGTCTATCAATCTGAGGATAATAGACATAAATTTGACCAAAAGTGGCTCCCGCTGTGACAAATGCACCAAAAGTGGTAGGAATTAGTGCCTTTTTCTTCATATTTTCAAACATAAGTTTTAATAGCATGAATAAACCAAGGCCCGCATAGAGTGCAGTGAAAATGTAGGCTCCTGAGTAGAAATAGTCTCTATCTCTTACTTCTGTAAGGCCTTCTCTCAGGTTAAGAGGATTAACCGGCTGTGAAGGAGAATCTTTTAGATTGAGATACCAGAGGAATCCAAGACTCAGAATTAAAAAGGTAAAACCAACAAGTGCCAGGGTTTTTCTATCACTTGTAATGTGGATTATAACTCCAAAAATGGCAAGTATTGTTATTGGGATCAGAAGTTGCTGATATTGCCATGAGAAGTATACCCAGTAGTTTCCAAGTTGTTCAACCAAAGGAATCTTTCTGGGAAGCATATTCATAGGACCATATTGTTTCCTTGTCAATACATCCATGAACGCTTTGAAAGTAGAAGGATCTGCCTCATTTATGTATGGATTATGGATTGCTCGTAGTACCATTGTGATTTCCAGTAAAAAACCGATAAACATGAAGATTACAGCAAGGCCCTTCCAGTCTCTGTAAGCTTTAGTCTCAACATAGAATAAAATGGAGATTAAAATTGCGGGTCCCAAAATCAGATAAGGGCTTTTTGTAAAAAGACCTGCGATATAAATAATTGCAAGAATTACCCACGCTATTTCATAAGGTGTTTCCGATGATTTAAGCCTTTTAAAGGATGTGGTGAAAAGATAATATGTCAGCAAAGCTATGCCTATGATGAGTACAGCGAATCCTAAAGTGCTAGGTTCATAGGCAATTTGCAGCGATGAAAGTAGGAAGAAAGTCAACCCAAGAAGTCCTATAGTTAATTTATCTAAGTATAGTTCTTTTTTAATAACAAAGGTAAAAAGTAAAAGGGCAGGAAAGAATGCAAAAGAGGTCAAATGAAATCCTATCCCTGCCGTAAGTATGTATCCAGAGAATATTAAATACCTCGTTGAGGCAGGGTCATCCTTTTCTTTATACCACTTTAAAGCAAGCCATGTTAAGGCTACAATAATAAAGTTTGATGGTGTATAAGTTTCAGCCTCAATGGAATTCTCCCAGTTGACTTTTGCAAGCATGGACATAAGTCCTGCAAATATTCCGGCTATATGGGCAAGAATGGGTGGTGTTTCCTTAAATATAAGCCTTACTAAATCGAAAAGTATGAGATATACAAAACCGGCTGTTAATGCACCTGTGACCATTGCAATCAAAGTTATTTTGAGCACAGTATTTACGGGAAAAGAATGGGGATAAATAAGTTTATAAAGTTGATCTAAAGGTAACGGAAGGATCGTCATAAATCGTCCCAAAAGTACATATAGAGGTGTTCCTGGTGGATGAGGAACGCCAAATATAGCTGAGCATGCTAAAAACTCACCTACATCCCAGAAGACAATCGTTGGTGCTGTTGTCAGGAAGAAGAGTAACCACATTCCGAAGGATATTATTGCAAAAATGATCCACTTTAACCTATCCTCACTGCGCATCATGCCCTCCAAGTTATGTAAAATTATAGGTTTAATAACATATTCAGTCAATTTAATGCTTTTTGACTTGATAAATCAGAAGGCGGTGCGTATAATAAAAAAATGTTTGAAAGGGAACTTTATAAGTCTGCTTTTGGTGCAAGCCCTCTTCCCATTGTTTTGACAGATTTCAATGGGAACATTCTTGATGCTTCTATTGGATTTGCAATGCTTTTTGAAGTACAGCGCGATGATCTAATTGGGATTAATCTTAAGGAAATAATTAACATAGAGATCAGAGATAACCTAGAATACAAAACTATGGTAAGAGGCGAGTTTTTCCAGGTATTCTCCCAAAAATTTGAAGTTGAAGGATTTGAGTTCCTTGTTTTTTCCTTTTCAAAGTTAGAACAGTTAGAGGCTGCACCGACCTCGGCGATCTTGACAAAATTGAGAGATGTATTTGACACGAGTTTAAAGGCTAACTCCTTTCCCCAGGTGGTTGCCGACACATTCCCGGTTCTGCAAAGTATCTTTGATTCCAAGTCAGTTTTGCTTTTTAAAAGAAGTAAAAATCAGCCTTCCATATTTTTCCCCGTTTTTAGCACCGATGACAGCCACAGAGAACTACGAGATAAGATTAATCTGGGAATTGAGTCGGAAGGTTTACTATCTATAGGGTACCCAATAGTAGCCGACAAAGGCTATTTCGAGTGGCCTGTGATCAAAGTGTTACTCGAGATTTTGGATTACGAGTCAACTTGGATTATTCCCTTTGGCTTAGATGAGGATTTTGTCGATTCGATAGTGCTTTTGATATTTGAGAAATCTAAAAATCCATCGCCCGAAGAGCATGATCTTCTCGTCTTCTTCTCTTACTTCTACTCTATTGTGTACCAAAAGATGGAATACAAAAAGGAATTTGGAGCTCTTGCTTATAAAGATACCGTGAGCCAGACCTTTAGTGAGGCAATTTTAAAAGAGTTGCTTAATCTTCAGTGTGAACAAGCAAAAAGATATGGATTCACCTTCTCGACAATGATGCTCAGAATTGAGAACTATGATAAGTTGGTAAATATCTATGGAAGTTATGCTGTGGAAAGCTCAGTTCAAAAAATTGCCCAAACATTAATTCAGAACCTTAGGAGAACAGATGTTATTGGAAGATTTGGTAAGAATTCGTTCGTTATTCTTTTACCTTTTACAAATTCTGAGGGCACAGACACTGTGTATACCAGAGTAGTGAATTTGTTGAAAACCAGCACTTTTCCTCCTTGTAAAAATATTAGATTTTCCGCCAGTATCACAACATATGATGCTGAAGATGCTGGGTACCAAAGTATCATCGAGAGGTTAATTGAACTATTGAGGCCAGTGATTTAGCTTTTTGCTTATTCGAAATCCAAAATTTAAAATTTCGATATGAACTATAGCTATTTAGATGAATTGATGGAGCAAAATGGAATTGATTGGTTGATGGTAGAGGGTGGTAAGTCATCTACCTCAATCTTTTATCTTACAAAGGGTGCTCACATAGGTTCTGGAATCGTCCTCAAACCAAGGCGCGGGAAGCCGATACTTTTGTATGTTGACATGGAGAGAGACAATGTAGCTCATCTTGTAGATTATGAGAAAATTCCCTTTTCTACCCTTAATCTGAAAGAAGTAAACTTTATAAAAGATCCAGTTGAAAGAGGCCTTGCTTATTATAAAAAGATTTTTCAGACCTTCGGTGTCAGTGGAAAATTATCAATTCAATCCGAAAGATTCAATAATAACGTAATTAATGTTTTCCAGAGACTTCAGAAGGAGTTTTCAAATATCGATTTTCCACCGTTAAAGCAGGACTTGGTTTATATGGCAAGAAGGAGAAAGACAGAGGAAGAGATTGAAAAAATAAAGAGCGTTGCTAAGAGAACTCAATCTGCCTTTTTAAGACTAATAGAATATTTGAAAGCCCTTTCGCGAAAGAATGGGATTCTTGAGGATAATGGGCGCCCATTTACCATTGGTATGGCAAGGCAGTATCTTAGAAGGGAATTGATCGATCAGGGGCTTATTGATGGTGCGGGTATGATAATTGCACAGGGAAGAGACGGTGGGGTTCCTCACAATCACGGAAATGACGAAGAACCGATAAGAGTTGGAGTGCCTATTGTTTTTGATATTTATCCTCATGAATATGGTGGAGGTTTCTTTTTTGACATGACAAGAACTTACTCCTTTGGAGAACCTTCTCATGAGGTAATTGAAGCTTTTGAGCAGGTGAAAGAAATACAAGAAAAAGCTTTAGAAAATGCAAAAGAAGGGAAACCGTGCAAAGAATTGGAAGAACTGGTTCTAGATTATTTCGAGGGGAAAGGGCATGAGACCCTCAGAAAGAATCAGCAGGCTCAGGAGGGGTATGTTCACAGCTTAGGGCATGGTGTTGGCCTTGATGTCCACGAACTTCCAGTAATCAACATGTTTTCTGATCATGTTTTGGAGAAAGGAGATGTGTTCACCATTGAGCCTGGCCTTTATTATCCATCAAAGGGTTTTGGTATCAGGATAGAAGATACCCTTTGTATTGATTTAAATGGCAAAACCGTTAACCTTACTGATGTCCCGAAAGATTTAGTTTTATGAAGGGGGAGATATGTCTCTAAGAGAAGAAATAGCAAGATTGTCAAAGCCATTCAATGTAAAGTATATAGTCAATCCTTCTCAAGAAGAACTGAGGAAGATTGCCCTTGAAAACATTAAGACATGCCTTGTTTCAGCTTATGGAAATATAAACAGGGTAACCTTAAGAAAAGCACGGATGGAAAAGTTCACATACATAATAGCAGAGAAGGGTGAAGAGACCAGTTACTCTTCCAAAATTATGACTCCAGAAGATGCGGAAAAATACATAAAGCTTCAAAAGGATTTCATCGAGAAGCAGGGCTTTTTAATTGAGATTCAAGGATATTATGGCATCGGTGAGACTGCTGTGCCTGTTCAAGCCTTTTATACCCTAAATGCTGCAAATGTAGCTGGTATGCAGCAAGTTATGATGTTTTCAAGGGAGTTTGTAGAGGGTCCTGAGTGGTATAAGAGAGAATTTAAGCCCATTTTTAAAGTAGTATATACTCCCGACCTTGTTCTTGATGATTTACCAGGCAAGATGGCAATTATAGTAGATCTCGAGAATTATGTAACTTATGTAATGAATTCAGATTATTTTGGAGAATCGAAAAAAGGTATACTCCGCATGCTAAACCATTACTTATATCAGAAGGGTGGGCTTGTACTTCACGCAGGTGCAAAATCCGTGAGGATAAATGGGAAAGATTATGCAGTTGCTATTCTGGGTCTTTCCGGAACCGGAAAGACAACGACGACTTTTGCAAAACACGGGGAACATTCTATGCCAATCCAGGATGACATGATTACCTTATGGCCTGATGGCTCTTATACTATCACGGAGAATGGGTGCTTTGCGAAGACCTTTGGTCTTACTGAGAAAACAGAGCCCGTTATATATAAGGGTACCATAGACCCTTCGGCCTGGGTTGAAAATGTATATATGAACCCCGATGGGACTTACGATTTCTCAAAGGAAGCTCTTACTCCGGAAGAAGTTAACCGCTACAAGGAAGTTTTCATCTTAACCGGAAGCGATCCTGTACATGTGGACGCATACATCAAGGGTGAAGTTAAACTTGAAGAAATAGTTGATGAGTATGGTATTCCAAAAGATGGATGGGATTTTGTGGTCTGGACACAAAATGGTCGTTCAATAATACCTTTGAGTGCTATTGATAATGTAGCTGATTTAAATAACCTTCCACCCCTTAAGTATATAGGAATTCTTAACAGGGACGAAGGAAAAGATGCTGCGACACCCGGGATTGTCAAATTCGCAACTCCTGAGCAGGCCTCTGGGTATTTCATGCTTGGAGAAACATCAAAAACTTCTGCAGCAGGAAAAGAGAGAGGCAAAACTCGCTCTCCTTTTACACAGCCTTTCTTCCCACTCAACCACAAATTGCAGGCGATTAGATTTCAGGAACTCATGGAGAGGAATAAAGGAATTATAACATGGATGATGAATACTGGATATGTTGGTGGTGACCAGCTGGATGAGAAGAGTGGGATAGCTCTTAAGGTCAAGATAAGTCACTCTACAGCGATGCTGGAAGCACTTTTTAGAGACGAGATTAAGTGGACAGTTGATCCAGATTTTGGTTACTTTGTTGTAGACATAAATGCTCCGGAGAACAAACCTTTGATTGAAAAAGTACCTGTTGAAATTCTCTGTCCGAGAATATTATACGAAAAACAAGGTAGATTAGCGGAATATGAAGAGTGGGTATCAAGAATAAAAAAGGAACGGGAAGAATTTCTTAGGAAATACGGTGTTGGGGACGAGATTGTAAAGGCAGTCCTTAACATAACTTAAGTGGCTTTACCTTTTTGGGGAGCTTTAGTTCTTGCTTATGTTTTAAGGTTTACAAATCCTAAGATTTCAACATCGGAAGATACATCAACTTTAGACTCTCTGGATTTGGAGAAAAATACTGAGTCTATTGATTTTAGTGGTTCAAAAGGCTTCTTTGTGTCTTTTAACGGCTTTACCTATAGCTTGTCTCAGAGACTTGATATTACTTTAAGTGGAACAATTTCAAAAAAGTACTTTATAAAGGGGAGACTTTTAGATAGTAAAGCTGACTACGGAACTGATTATTACACTACCTTGCTTAAGGACATGGACGAGATCTTCTTCGAAGTGAGCGACTCATCTAATAATTTCTTAAAATTTGGTAAGATAGCTCTGCCCGAAGTAAAGCTTTTAGGTTTCTCGGGGTGTTTTCAAAATATTGGCTTTACTTATGGTTCAACAAACACCTCAACGGTTAAGAAAGAGTTAAGTGTTAAATATCCGAATTCAGGACCATACTTCGTAGACTATGGTTATATGATAGTGCCTGGCTCTTTAAAGGTGATTAAAGGTGATATGATTGTGGATAAGTCGAAGTATGAGTTTGATTACCAGTCTGGGATATTATGGATAAAGGATTACGATCTTCTTAAAGGAGCAGACAGATTTTTCGTAGAATATGCAACATATAATAACTTGCCCTCTGTATACGGGTCATTTTTTTATTCATCAGGTGGTTTAAAAGTAGTGTTCGAACATCTGGGGAGTACCATGAAGTACTACGAAGGGATTCTGGATACGCTAAAAAAGTTTTTAAGCCAGGTTGGTGATATCGAGGACTATGTGGAGTTCAAGGGCGGAATAAAGAATAGCGAAGGTAGCTATAACCTTCAGGATTCTTTCTTTGTCTTTGCTGGTGATGGGAAAGGCGAGTATATCGTCTATTTTGAGTTTGTGGGTATAAATAGAGGAAGTTACATATTTGATAATATACAAAGTGCATACAAATATGTAGGTTACGGTGCCGGTCATTATGAACCGCTTTTTAGAATTCCTGCCCCTCGGGAGCACAATGTGATATCCCTAACTTATGATGGTAAATTAAGTATTGATTTCAAAGCTTCCTATAGCGATTTAAATAAACTGAGTAAAGTAGGGGATAGTGATAATCTGGGTTTTAAGGCCTCTTTGAGTAAAAAAGTCGAAATAAACAACATTCAACTGACCTCCGGCGTTAGGTGGAAAACAGAGAATTTTTCAGATTTTAAGGAATATTTAAGTAAGTTTTTTGGTATAGAGGGCAAGGGTCGCCTCTTAGAGCACTTTGGAAATATTCATCTCGATTGGGCAAATACTTTTGTTGAATATACAATTGGATTAGATAATAAAAACCCTCGCAGTGCTTTAAGGCTTACATCAAATCCTGGTCCTTTTGGGATTTTATTGAATTTGACTCAAACCGATACAATTGACGCAAAACTGATATTAAGCTGGCTCTCGCCCAAATCTCATGGATTTTTAATCTTCCAGAACACTGATAAACCATTACTCGTTGAAATTGGTAAAAATTTAAGAAATCTAAATTTCTCCGGGGGTTTTGTTTTCAGTAAAAATTTACAGAAAATCTGGCCGTACTTGATGATCAAGATATTAGAAAGCGAAAGCAGGATGAATTTTTTTTCTGAAATATTTTATTTGCGTGAACACTGGAGTTATCCTCTATACAGATTGAAATTAACCTATAATTTAGAGGGTCACACGAGGATGAGTCTTGGAACAAGCAAAATGCCAGAATTGGTTTATTACAAAGAAGAAAGGTTTTACAGATCACCAGCAGGGACGTATGAGTTAGATAGAAGTTTTGGTGTTTATACCCCTTCGCAGTTAGGTGATTTTGAGAGACATTTTTTATCCTTGGGAATCAAGGATACATCCCTTAGTAATACCTTAGAGTTTGAACTTGATTCCCGGAGTGAAAGCCGTGGATTAAATATCATGTTGTCACAAAAGAGGGGTGTATATGACCTTGTTAGGTCTTTAATAGGGCAATTAAAGGTAGGTCCCCATACAGCCACTGCATATGTTACGAGTTTCGTAGACAGTTCTTTTGTCCGACCCTACGTAAAAAGAGAGGAGAGGTATTCCCTGGAATTTTTTGTTTGTAGGTCACTCTGGATTACACCTATGTTCGAGCGTAACGTACAGGACAACCTGTCATATTCATATCTAAGTAGCAGTTTCGATTTTAGGTTTAGGGGCCTTTCTATCAGGTTCGGACCTGTTAATACCTGGTATAAAGGGGAGACTTACAAGGCCCTATCATTGCAGGGGGCATGGTATTTCATAAAAGACAGCTGGCATGGTATATTTAATTTGAGTATAAATGCTCCTTTTGGCGTTAGATACAATGATTTACCTTACTTTGTGCCGACTTCAGAGAGGTATGCATTTAATATGAATTTGAAGTACAAGCACAAATCGGGGGAACTTTTCGTAGAAACACTCTATACAAAAAGTGTTCAATCTGTCAAGAAAATTCGTGCTGGATATAATTTTCTATTTTAGTCCAAATTCTTTTTCACTGAATACTAAGGCTTCAAAAATGTAGATTTCCGTCTTTTCATCTTTCCAACACCCTGGATAAAGTCCAGCTTTAAGGCAAGTATGGTCCAGGAAAGTTTCCCTGTCCCAGTTTTCTTCAATGGCAACTTGTGGAAGGAGAAGTCCCTGCATAAAACCTCTCTTTATGAGAATGCCGTGTTTCCCAACTTCAATAAGGTTGGGGTCTGAAATTTTTTGTAAGGGTGTTAAGACTGATATCTCTATTTCTACTTCTTTAAGTTCCTCTGGTCTTAATGGGTAAAACCTTGGGTCATGGAAAGCAGCCTCTTTTGCTAAGTTTACAATCTCTTCCCAAAGAGGTTTAATACCTTTTATATAACCGATACAGCCTCTAAGTTGATTGTGTTTTCTAAGTGTTACGAATGCACCACAAAAGGCTTTCAAGTTTTCAGTAGGGTCTGTAAGTACAGGGTCTTTCAAACCCGAAAACTTATTATCCAAAGTTTGTCTTGCTAGCTTTAAAAGCGTAATTTTCTCATCTTTTGATAATTGTAAATTTTGCATCGTCAAATCCCGAAAAGTATCCCTGCGTAACCTACTACATACCCACTTCTAATACCCGTCACATCTCCTGAGTTTGTATAAAAAACAAGAGACCGGGTATAATCAGGGTTTAATCGTTCAATGGCACTCATAAGGATAGATATTGGCAGATCACCACATGCCATAATTTCCCCTGTTTTCGAAGCAGCATAAAATTTCCGCCAATCGCCGTTTAAAATTAAGTCAATGGTATTTCTGTCGGATTCCACGCAGGCTCTGTAGGATTCGCCATGGTAGAGGTCAGAACTCGCCACAATAAGGGTATCCTGATTTTCCAATAATACTTCAGCAAGGGCTTGCCCTACTTCATCAACCATCTTGTCGTTCATTTCCCCCACAAGAAGCGGGACAATTTTTGCATTAGGATTGAAGTGCTGTACAAAAGGTATCTGTACCTCTATTGAATGTTCTCTTCGGTGAAGATCCGGAGAATTGGAAAAATAGGACGATTTTTGCGAAAGAGAAAGGGTAATTTTAGTGTTAATTTCGACTTCACCGATAGGTGTAACCCAGGAACCCTCAGGAAAAATAGAAACTCCTTTAAAATAAACATAGTGGGACGGACCGAGTATTATAATGTTACTAAATTCACTTGATTTAAAAGCGTTCTTATAGGTTATATATGCCACAAAGCCGGAGTAGATATATCCAGCATGAGGTGCAATGAGTCCGATGGGCGTTTTAACATCAACATTTGTGTTTTTCCCTTGTATTTCGAATTTCGAAAAGATCTCTATTATACCCTCTTTAGTATCAGGGTAAAATGTTCCTGCGTGTTGTGGATATCTTATCATCTTAAGGTAATTGCTATAAATATGGGCATACCATTTCTTATGATCTTAAATCTCATAGGACCGCGCGAATTTTTATAGGTGCTTGAAGCTTTTGAGAAGTCCTTTAGTGATTTAATTTCAATATCTCCGATTTTTTGTATTAAATCGCCTTTAATAATTCCCGCAAAGTCTGCCACCGATCCCCTCTCAACCTCTTTTACGACTACACCATCCTCATCACTCCCAGAGTAGAGTCCAATTCTTCTTGCTGATTCAATGTCAATCACCGTCATTCCCAACCACTTCTGTTCCGAAGGTTTGGTCTCTCTCTCCTCAGGTTTCTCAGTGTCCTGAGCTGTTACTGTTTCCTCTGGATATTCTCCGACTTTTACTTTAACTATTTTTCTTTCTCCCTTTTGGGTTATTATCTCGACGTCTACTGTTTTACCTGGTTTTGTCTGTGCAACGAGGAGTCTAAATTGCTCAACGTCAGTAATGTCTTTCCCGTCAAATTTAACTATTACATCTTCCTCTTTAATACCAGCTTTTTCTGCAGGGCTGTCCTTAAGTACCTTCGCTACGAGAACCCCCCTTGGAGAGTCAAGGCCATAGGTCTTGGCTAATTCCTCAGTTAGAGCCTGGGGGTATATGCCAATATACCCTCTTACGACCTTCCCTTTATTGAGGATTTGCTCTATGACATATTTAGCAGTGTTCACTGGAATTGCAAACCCAACCCCGGCAAATGCACCCGAAGGGGATGTTATGGCTGTATTGATTCCGATTACTTCGCCTCGAATATTTAAAAGTGGTCCACCTGAGTTTCCAGGGTTGATAGCTGCATCTGTTTGTATAAAATTTTCGTAAACAGGTCCGTCAGGCAGTGGGATTCCGGATCTTCCTTTAGCACTGATAACACCGACGGTTACCGTACCTTCTAACCCAAAAGGATTTCCAACGGCAATGGCCCAGTCTCCTATTTTAATCTTATCAGAATCGCCGAGTTTTAATACTGGTAAATCTTTTTTGGTTTTTATAGATAGTATTGCAAGGTCTGTATTTCTGTCTGTCCCCACTATTTTAACATCATCGCCTGTAATCTTTGTCCCGTCATATAGTTTGATAATTATTTTGTCTGCATTTTTTACAACATGATTATTGGTTAAAACATAATACTTGTCGCCATCCTTGTTAAATATGAAGCCTGACCCCAAGCTTGTTGATTTGTATTCTCTTGGAATTTGAGGCATAGGGAAATCAAAGAACCTCCTGAAAAGCTGGTCGAAGGGATCATTTTCATCAAAGAAGGGGGATTCTTTGAACTTTATTACCCGTTCAGTACTAATATTGACCACTGCCATAGTGGCCTGTTCAGCAACCTTTACAAATGGGCTTTCCAGCTGTCCACCTTCACCCTCTACAAAGTAGACTTTCGCATCCTTACTTTCCAGATTCGCTAACCTGAGTTGGGCTGTGAGTATGAAACCACTAATTGTTCCTAAAATAAACACTGTTAGTACAATAAATATCCATTTTATTTTTTTGCTCATTTTTGACCTCCTTTTCTAAAAAGAGGTTCCTAGTTGTATGTGAGGGATCCATTTCTTGGAATCAATTCCATACGCAAAATCAAATCCTATTACACCCATCAACGGAATCTCCATCCTTATACCTGCTCCTATACCCTTTTTGACGATAAATGGTCTTAAAGTGTTCACATTCTTAAAAGCATTACCTGCGTCGAAGAAAGCAAGGACATACATATTATCATTGATTCTATATCTTTGTTCTAAGGTAAGTATGAAATAAATCCTGCCGCCAATATTTATTCCGTTTTCCCTTGGACCAACACTTCTTAGTTCATAACCCCTGAGCCCATAGGGTCCCACATCACCTAGGAAAAACCTCTCATAAAAAGGAATAGAATCAGGGTGATAAAGCCCCCTGATATATCCTGTTTTGAAGGAAACTGCGCCTATGACATTTTTAAATTCAGGTATAAGTTTTGAAAGCTCAAACTCCTGTTTAAAAAAGTGTATGTCCCCTCGAAGAGGTCCACCGGAAAGTGTCCCGTCATATTTGAAAATATTTCCTGTAGTAGCATTGAACACTCTGTCTCTATTATCAAAGGATAACGAATAAAAAATACTTGAAGACCATTGCCATCCTCTATTTGCCCAATATGAGTATGTTGGACTTGCAAGTAAACTTGAATCTATATCGTAAAGCTTTGTGCGTTCAAGAGTGTACTGGGTAAAGATTCTCCAGTAGTCGTTAATTACCCTTCGACCATAACTAAGGTTTCCCCCGGTTTTAGTCACAGTATATTGAGGGTAGTATGTTGAAAGTGAATAGAGGTTAAATCCAGCCTGCTGTTTTCTCCCAAAGAGCCAGGGTTTTGTAAATCCTATCTGAAAGTTTCTTTTTCGGAATCCATATTCTATAAGGAGATTAGCAATCTCACCCTTTCCCCTGAAGTTTGGTTGCTGGATTTGAAAGTACGCTGAGAGGCCATCAAGTTGTGAGTATGTAGCGCCAAGCCCGATGTTTCCAGTATATTTTTCTGTTACTTTAAAAGTTAGGTCAACAAAATTTGAATCGTCCGTAGGTGAGAAATTAACTTCGACGTTTTCAAAAAAGTTCAAATAGTAGAGATCTCTTTGACTTTTTATGAGTTTTTGCCGTGAAAAGAACTCTCCCGGTAGGACATCAAGCTCCCTTCTTATGACCTCGTCATAGGTCTTTGTATTACCTACTATGTCAATCTTTCTAATTTTGATTCTGGGCCCTTCGAATATGTATATTTTAAGGTCTATAAAAGAGTCTCGGACTTCTTCAGAATAGGGTAGGACATTGACAAAGAGAAATCCGGAATCGCCGTAGACGCTTGTTATATCTTCAATGGTTTTATTTATTTTTTTCTGAGAATAGAGTTCTCCACTTTTGAAACGAACAAGCTTTTGCAGGAGTTCTTGTTTGAAGAAGTTGTTGCCCTCAAGTTTGAAGTTCCCAAAGTAATATTTTTTACCCTCGTTTAGATATATATGAACAAAGAGTTCCTTTTCTTTTGTCTCGGTAGTTGTGGAGTCTATCTTTACCTCAGGATAGCCATTGTTCATATAGAATTCTTTAAGTCTCTGCAAATCTTCGGTGAATTTTTCTTCGTCAAGTTTGCCAGTAAATATCAAAAATTTCTTTTCCTTGGTCTTAATGACTCTCTTTAGTCTTGAAGAGCTAAAAGCATTATTCCCGTGGAAAATAATTTGTTTGATTCTTGCTTTTGTTCCTTCCCTTACATTGACAGTTAAGTCTATTTTGCCATCGTCACTTACTTTTTTGTCAACGGTTACTTCTGTGCCATAATACCCTTTTTTTCTGTATTCTTCCAGGATGTAATTTTTGAGTTTATAAATTGTTGCAGAAGAAATTGGCATGTTTCCCTTTAATCCCAAGGAGTCCTTTATAGAACCTCCACGGAGGGCCTTCATACCTACAAAATTGAGTGTTCCGAGCTTAGGATTCTCTTTGATTCTTACAAGCAAATCGCCCCTTTGGTTGTCAATTTGGGCTAAAATATAAAGATCATCAAAGTATTCAGTGAGATATGCTTTTTTCAAGGTCTGGCGAATGGACAAAGGAGTCAAAGACTGTCCCCTTTTTACCCCGATGGCACTCATTATCGTGGGAGTATCCCACCATTTTAATCCTTCAACTTTTACGTCTTTAACGATAAAAGAATACTGGCCTATTAAAAGAGCAAGCAAAACCAGGGACATTTAGGTTTATCCTCCCTTTTTAGCGGGCTCGGGTTTAACCACTTCAAAGTCAAGATAGTCTTCTTTTCTTGAAACTCTTACAAATGAATTTTCATGTAGTACACCACTCAAAATTAGCTCTGAAAGAGGCTCTTCAATGTATTTTCTGATGGTTCTTCTCAATGGCCTTGCACCAAAATCCGGCTCATAGCCTTTTTCAAGTAGAAACTCCTTTGCATCGGACGTGAGCTCAATTTTGATATTTAGCTCTTTTATTCTTGTTTCTAAGTCCTGGAGAAGTAGATCAACAATCGTTAGCAGATCCTCTTTTGTAAGTGGTTTGAATATAATTACTTCGTCAACGCGGTTGTAAAGTTCTGGCGGTATGGTATTTTTCAGTTCTTGCAGGAGAAAGTTTTTCATCTCGTCAAAGGTTTTTGAAAGTTCCTCAGATTTAAAGCCAAGCATCTTATTTTTGCTCAATGTTTTCGTGCCGATGTTAGAAGTCAAAATAATTATTGAATTTCTGAAGCTCACCCTTCTGCCAAAACTATCTGTTAAGACACCTTCTTCCATTATCTGAAGCAGGATGTGAAACACCTCAGGATCGGCTTTTTCAAATTCATCAAAAAGAATAACAGAATAAGGTTTTCTTCTAACCTTTTCGGTAAGCTGTCCTCCCTCTTCGTATCCAACATATCCGGGTGGAGCACCGATAAGTTTACTGACATTGAATTTCTCCATGTATTCGGACATATTAATCTCGATCACAGCATCCCTGTCGTTGAATAGGAATTCTGCCAATACTTTCGCCGTTTCCGTTTTACCAACACCGGTTGGTCCTAAGAATATGAAGGAACCAATAGGTCGTCTTGGGTCCTTAATACCAGCCCTTGAACGCCTTATTGCTTTTGCGAGAGCAGAGATAGCTTCGTCTTGACCCACAATTCGTTTTTTTAGTTCTTCCTCCATTTTTAGGAGTTTCTCCATTTCACTTTCTGCAAGCCTTGCAACAGGAATTCCTGTCCATAAGGAAATGATCTCAGCTATATGGTCTTTGGTTACCGTAAGTGGCTGTCCACGACTCCTTAATTTTCTCTTCCTTTCCGCTATCTGCTCTTTTAAATATTCTTCTCTTTCTTTTAAGAGTGACGCCGTTTCGAAGTCCTGTCTTTCCTTTGCTAATTCCTTTGCTTTCTTGAGATTTTCAAGATCTTTCTTAAGTTCTTCTAAGTATTCATCAGTTTCAGGGGTTTTAAGCTTAACTTTAGCTCCTGCTTCATCTAGAACATCTATTGCTTTATCAGGTAAATATCTATCAGTAATATACCTGTCGGAAAGCTTTGCAGCCGCCTCTATAGCTTCGTCAGTGTATTTAACGCCGTGAAAGCTTTCATATTTTTCTTTTAAACCGTAGAGAATCTCAATTGTTTCCTCTACAGTTGGAGGATCGACAAACACAGGCTGGAACCTTCTTTCTAAAGCGCCGTCTTTTTCTATGTATTTTCTGTAATCCTCAAGGGTAGTTGCTCCTATTATCTGAATCTGTCCACGGGCTAAGGATGGTTTCAAAATATTAGAGGCATCCAAGGAACCTTCTGCAGCACCTGCACCAACTACGGTGTGTAGTTCGTCTATGAATAAGATTACATCTGGAGAATCTTTTGCTTCGTCAAGGATTGCTTTTAGTCTCTCTTCAAACTGGCCACGGTATTTTGTCCCTGCTACAATTGCTGTTAGGTCTAATTGCAAGATCCTTTTGTCGAGGAGGGAGTCGGGAACCTGGTCTTGCGCAATTCTCTGAGCAATACCTTCAACTATGGCAGTTTTTCCTACTCCTGGCTCTCCAATGAGCACCGGGTTGTTTTTCTTTCTTCGGGAAAGTATCTGCAGGACCCTTTCTATTTCCCTCTCTCTTCCTATTACAGGATCGAGCTTACCTTCCCTTGCAAGTTTTGTCAGGTCCGTGGAGAAGGTTTCTAAGTTTTTTAATTTAGTATTCCTAAAGCCCGGCCTATCCTGATCTTTCGAAGATCTCAGGATTTTTTCAAGTATCAGTTCGTAGGTTATATTAAAATCTATAACCAGAATTCGATAAGTGATGTCCTCTTCTATTCTAAGGATTCCGAGTAAAAGGTGCTCTGTTCCTATGTATTGTTTATGAAGTTTTAGCGCTTCGTCCTTTGCATATTCAAAAGCTTTAATGGCTCTCGGGCTAAATTTAATCTCCTTGGCACTTACGGGATGTTCAAGAATAAGTCTCGGGGGTCTTAGCCTATCCAGTGAGCGCTTAAATCGGTCATAGGATACCCCTTCCTCTTCCAGGAGAGCATAGGCACTACCATCCTGAGTGGTTAAAATTGCAAGAATTAAGTGCTCTAAATTAACAGTGCTACTATACCCTTCCTTAGACGCTTCCTCTTTCGCCCTCTCCACCACCTTTCGGAGACTGGCAGTGAAATCATTAAAATATGGTAAATTCATGAGTTCTAATTCACCTCCCCAAGCATGCCTTTAATAAAGTTTAGTTCTTCAGCCACGGCTTGCTTCAAGGCAGACTTGGGGAATTTTTTTTCAAAGGAGGAA
Organism: Caldifarciminota bacterium; assembly: GCA_039803305.1. Taxonomy (GTDB): domain Bacteria; phylum Hydrothermota; class Hydrothermia; order UBA1063; family UBA1063; genus UBA1063. Next base: position 37,231 of record JBDRYG010000001.1, on the reverse strand, counting down.
AGTAATTTCTTCGTCTTTTGAAGATTGCCACTCTGGGAATATATTTTAGCTATTTTGTAATAATAATAGGCCTTAAGAGATCCTTCAGGTGCGCTGTTATAGGCTTTTTTCATATAATTTATGGCTGTCCCGTACTTTTTCATATCTACATATATATCTGACAGCTGAGCGTATGCAAAAGTTCGCAGTAATTTGTCGTCTACTGGTGTTGAGAGGAACTTTTTAAAGTATCTGAGTGCCCTTTGTTGATCCCCCATTTTCAGGTAATAAACTCCCGCATGATAGTATGCCCTCATTCCTGAAGTCGTTCTTGAAAATTTCGTTATCAATGTATCAAGCAGCGCTGGGGCAGTAACAGTGTCCTGGCTGGAAATAGCATATATAGCCTGTAGTAAAAAGACATCTGCTTCATAAGAAACTCTTGGTTTTGTGGAGTTTTTATACAGACTGTATATTAGGACAATGATGGCAATGGCGCCGAGACCATAAAGGCCGTAATAAAAATATTTTTGTTTTGATAGGTCTTTAAAAAATTGAATAAACTTTAATATTGCTTCCCTTACAGGGTCGTGTTTTATTTCCTGCTTTTTTGCGATTTTAACTTTCTTTGCCATAATATACAATCCTCCCGTTCTTAATTATAGTTCCTTAGAATTGAAAAATCAAGAGTTTATTCGATAACCTCCAGGACAACCGGCAATTTTGCAGGGGGCTCGTGGTTAATTTCAAATGATTGCACAAGGAATGGGAGAGCCTCCTGAAATTTTTGTTCATCGTTGTAGCGAATTTCCATTATGGCCTCGCCTTTTTGAACCTCATTCCCGACTTTCTTGTACAACACTAGCCCAACGGTAGGGTCGACCGTATCATCCTTTTTATTCCTCCCAGCACCGAGAATTGATACCCCTACACCAAGTTTATATGTATCAAAGCGCTCAAGGATACCATCTTTATCCGATCTCAGGTATTCAACAAATCTTGTGCGGGTAAATTCGCTTGAGTACATATGCTCCACATCGCCACCTTGGAAACTAACTATCTCATGCCACTTATCGAGGGCTTTTCCTGATTTTATAACCCCCTCAATTTTTTTATATGCTTCTTCATATGTGCTACATAATTCTGCAAGTATTAACATTTCCGCTGCAATCCTGTAGGTGAGCTCCTTCACATCGTCAGGACCTTCTCCTTTAAGAATTTCTATGGTTTCTTCAACCTCAAGGGCGTTTCCGATTTTATTTCCCAGGGGTTCATCCATATTAGTTATGAGGGCTTTTACCTTTTTCCCAAGGCCCTTCCCAATCCAAACCATAGTTTCTGCAAGTTTTAATGCATCTTCAAATCTGCTCATGAAAGCACCGCTTCCTGTTTTAACATCAAGTACTAACCCATCAATATCTTCTGCAAGTTTTTTAGACATTATGCTGGCGGAGATGAGGGGAATACTTTCTACTGTAGCTGTAACATCCCTTAATGCGTAAAGCTTTTTATCGGCAGGACATAGATTCTCCGTTTGCCCAGCCATCACAGCCCCAATTTCTGCCAATTGCTTTTTAAACTCCGTAATATCCAGGTTCGTTCTAAGACCCCTTATGGATTCGAGTTTGTCCAGGGTACCCCCAGTGTGGCCTAATGCTCTGCCGGAAATCATAGGAACTTTAATACCGAGGCTCGCAACAATAGGGGTCAGTGGTAGTGAAATTTTGTCACCTACACCACCTGTAGAGTGTTTGTCTATTTTAGGACCGGGGATATCTGAAAGATCAAGAACCTCACCTGATTTCATCATGCATTCCGTTAATATAGTTATCTCCTCAAAGTCCATCCCGCGAAAATAAATTGCCATAAGTAAAGCGGATGCTTGGTAATCTGGAATTTCCCCCTTTGTATAGCAACTTATGAAAAATTCAATTTCTTCCCTGCTGAGGGGATGTCCATCCCTCTTTTTTTTGATTATATCTACCATCCTCATGGTCGAAGCCTCCCACTTTTACTTAAAGTATAAGTTAAGGCGGTAACAATGAAAAATAAAATAAGGAAAGTTGGATTTCCCTGGGCTGGCAGAAGTGTAATGGAGATTTTCCACTTTTCTCCATGTAGTTTAATTGGTTCAGATCCCTTGACAGGTGATGTGATTATTTCTATGCTATCTACCGTCTCTCCATTTACTAGGGTCTTTATCACATATCTTTGAGATCTTTCTTTTCCTGGAAGTAGCTGGTATCCTTCGAAGAGAATCTTAGGGAAAATTCTTTCCGTGTCGGAGTAGATCTCTACTTTGGGATAGTGGGAAAATTCCGGCGGTTCAGCGATGAGGAAATGACTATCGCCAAGCACCACTTCTTTTATTTGAGGGATTTTGCAGAAATTTATGATATCGTTCAGGATGATAGAGATACTCTCAGGATTTTGCATGTAAAGTTCATACAGATTTGTGATGGGAATTTCGAAAGTCAGCCCCGAAATTCTGCCTGCAACAGGTAGAAAATACGGCTCAAGAATCAGAAGGGTGTCCATATATTCTTTTCGTTGGGACGAGATTTTTATATTTTTTATGCGTAACCTAAGGGAATTCCCTGTGATAAAAGCTTCACGAAAATTTTGTGCATTTGTTTCATCTTCTGAAATAAGTAGCACCGGCTTTTTTTCACTTTTTACCTCGGGCAAGATGGTCTTATCCAGAAGGATGTTTAAGTTATATGATTCAAAGTCTGGCTTTGTGACTTTCTTCAAACCGGTCCTTGTAAGTTGTAACCAGCTTTTTTCTAGATACAAAAAGTAGTGTATCTCAAGATCTGGATTATCTTGCCCTACATAACGCAGAATTTTAAAAATTGGGGTGATATAGCCGGAAACTACCGATATCCTTGTTTTCTTACTTCCTTTGTAGATGATATATTGGAGAGTATCAACGGTGTGCCCTGCATGTCTTTCCAGTTGAAACCTGTTTATCCCTGGATTTAGCCTTAAACTCAGTTTATTCCCTTTAAAGTTCCGGCTTTTATCCTGCGCTAAAAATATGATGGAATCAAAAGGCTCTTCAAATTCTAAAATATATTCAGTTTCGTATGTTACGAATGCAGTTTTTTGTGTTTTAATTTGGTTTATATTCTTTTTACCTTTCTCTTTATGCACGAAATGCGGTGCCGGAAAGTTGAATAGCAGTATCAATAATAGAAACAAAATATGAATCCTGTTCCTGAGCATATTAGAGAATTCTATTGGGAAATATTTGGCAAATCAAAGGCGGGCGTCCTTCGAAGGTCATCAAGTTACAAATAACTTTTGAACTTTAGTACACCTTTTCCTAAAATTTTTCCGAATTTAACAAGGACCATTGGACACAATGAAAAATTCTTGAAATAATAGGTAAATTTCCTTCCTTGACAGGTCTTTACCCAATTTGTATAATTAATGCACACAGGAGGTTTTTATGCCTAAAGGGTTTATAGTGTTGATATTGCTTCTGGGTATGGCAACTGCCCAGAAAGCAAAGGTTGATGATGTGCCCCCCATACCTGTTGAAACCCCTATATGGGTGGGCAGTATGTCCAAGGTTCCTGCTCCTTTGATTGATACAAACTATATATTCTATGGTTCTTCAGCAAACCTAACGAGACAGGTAGCTGTAGGGACACAATTTAAGGGCTTAAGTGACGATACTATAAGGGTTGTATCGGTTCAAAGTGGTGGAACAAGGTATTTAATTATTGCTACTGACACCTCAAGTGTGGCTTTTGGAACGAGGAAGTTCAGGATAGAAACTCCATATTCCTTCCCATCGGGCGCTACAGAGCATGCGGTATGTATCGGGGATGTGGATGGAGACGAGTATACCGATATTTTGACTGCGGATAATGCTGCTGTTGCCGGAAAAATATGGCTTCGCTGGTTTGAATGGGATCCTGGGGCGGTTAACTGGGTGGCGAGGGATAGTATTGGAGTAGGTTCTGGAGATTATATCAATAATATTGTAATAGGCGATGCGGACAACGATGGTGTAGCAAGGGATATTGTATTTAACGTGGCAAATAATAATCCTTCCGCCTTCATGATCGCCAAGTGGAATGGGACATCCTTTGATACAGTCAGGGTAACATTTACGGGAAGGACACAGAGATATAGAGCAGTTGCAATAGGGGATGTAAATCCTGATTTACCTGGAAATGAAGTTTATACTGGTGGTGGGTCAGATTTTGCCATGGCTTACTGGAATGGAACTTCGTGGCAGACTCAAACTATATATACGGGGCTTTCGAGTGTCAATGATATCGCCATTGGCGACATAAATCCCGCAATGCCTGGGCCTGAGGTTTGCATTGTGCACGGCTCTACTTCCTATCAGCTTTCGGTATGGAACTGGACGGGAAGTGCATTTTCCGGAGTTGCCTATGCACTTTACAGCACCTGGGGAATAGCGGGAAATAATGAAATAGAAATAGGGGATTTCCTTAGAGAAATTCCAGGACAAGAAGTTGTCCTAACAAATACAGGAACTACTAATACTAGCTTTTCCCTCTGGTTTGCCTACTCTCCTTTTGGAAGGCCACTTGTTGGGATTTTACCCAAGATTGCTGAAGCTGCCGATTACGGTGTCAAGATTGCGGATGTAAACCGTTGGAGACCTGGTAATGAGCTTGTGCTTACCTGCGGTGGACACATTGTGGAAATGGAACAAAGAATATTTAACTCTGACCTATGTGTTTTAGATGCTAGAAGAATTGCTCCTGTATTAAAACGCGGTGTTACAGATTCGATCTATGTTGTGGTTGTTAACTCGGGAAATACACCCGTCTCCTCGGTTGATTTAGGTTATGCATTTGTAAATGTGGGTGCATCTCAAGGTTTTTCATATCCTGTGGCATTAAATCCCGGCGAATACGCTGTGGTCTCAATGCCGGTACACATTTATTTTTCCAATCTTGGCTTTGATACCTTACAGGTAGGAGTTTATCCTGATGATTACCATAACAATAATACAGCTAAACTATATGTTGAATTATGGGATGATTCTACCGTAGCTGCATCCACATTCTTTCCACCAGATTTCCCACCTCTTGGATGGACAAGGCAGATAATAAGCGGTTCCTACAACTGGGGGAGATATACCTCAGGTTCTAACCCCACTTGCACGCCCCTTGATGCGCCCGCTATGGCTGGATATCCATCTTACAATGCAAGTGCAGGTTCCCAAGCCCGCCTCATAACCTCAGTAATAAATGTCGGTCCTGTTTCAAGAAAAGTTAAGTTGAGGTTCTACATGTACCATGACCCCGGATACTCAACAAGTTATGACTCCATATATGTTGAATACTCTCTTGATGGAACTAACTTTACAACACTGCAGGGGTATCAGAGATACAGTGCTACCGCAGGTTGGGCACCGGAGGAGGTTGAGATTGGCGACTTTCTGGGTGGAACACAGCTTTATGTGGCTTTTAGAGCGAAAAGTGCTTATGGTAATAACATGTATATTGATTCCGTCAGGGTATTTGTAACTGAACCCACAGCTGCTGATACTGATGCCCAGATTCTTTCTGTAAATGTTCCCAAACCTGTAATTCAGGGTGATAATAATTCAGTCTCTATAACTCTCAAAAACTCCGGATTGAATCCAATTACTTCCCTTACTCTGTTTTACACCCTTGGTGGTGTGGACACGGTTTTTGAGACCTGGACGGGGAATTTACCTGCAGGAATGATTATGACCTATAATTTCCAGGAGCCTCTTGTTCCACCAGATACTGGCTTAATTACTCTTTATGCTGGAGTTGAATTAGCAGGAGATGCAATTCCTGAAAATGATACTGTATCAACTACCCTGTATGTCTGGCCCTATGCTCAAGATTTGCCATATGCCCATAACTTTGACGAAGCATGGGAGAACTCCATAAATCCTCCATTTGGAGGCTGGAAAATAATTGACGGTGGTGATGAGGGAGTTCCTACGGTAAACAATAATGACTGGCACAGATTTGTTGCAGCAACACCTGCGAGAACCGTTGCAAGGGTCTATTTTTCACCCGTAGAAAACCAAAATGATTGGCTTATTTCTCCAAGGTTAAGGATTCCGGGATACGGTACATACACCCTTTCTTACTGGCACTGGTATAGAGACTACTCAACGTCTACTTTAGATTCAGGCCGCGTTTTAATATCCTTCGATGACGGCAATTCCTGGATTGAACTTGCGAAATATTCAAATGAGTCCGACAGTGGATACCGCTCGGTGGACTTAACACCTCACATAATCCCCAGAATTGGCTCGGCAGAGTACTTCAGAATTGCCTTCCATTATGGTGCAAGGGATGAGTACTACTGGTGGGTTGATGACTTTAGTGTGAGCTTTGCACCCGACACGACACCTCCTATGGTCCAGACTCTGAGAACACCCACATATACTTACAATACAGGTCCAGATACATTAATTATTGTTGTTAGTGATGATTCCCCATTCAGTGTGGAGGCATTTGCAGTTGTCAATGATACTGTAATAGTATCCTTCTCACAGGATTTTGAACCGGGAATTGATACGATATTGGTTGAAATTCCGGGTCGTCCTGCGGGTACTCTCTTTGATGGCTACCTTGCTGTAGGGGATGTAAACGGGAATGGGTGGCAGGGACACGGTGCCTGGTGGAAACTAATTGCTTATGATGCGGGAACACCTTCAATAGGTGCAGTGAGAGACCCTGATCCCGGAGTAAGACTTGGCTGGGCAAGACCAAGACAGAGCTTGAGGATTTACGGTGGAGTTGCGTACTACTTTACGGGATTTTATCCTGGCGATGTAGTTGCTGTAAGATTTACTCCTCAATATACACCTGCAAGGGTTGACAGTGTAGTAGCACTGCTTTTTGGCACAGCTTCCCCCATCCATGTAAAGATATATGCAGACAACAATGGAATACCCGGTGAGGTCCTCTTTGATACCCTTATAACCTCACCAGCCGTGTATCCTAATTATCTGAGGCTGGATCTAAGTTCCGCCAATATAATGGTAAATGGTGATTATCATGTTGGAATAGAGTGGACAGCTACGAATGCACCATATCCCACAAGTGATGCTGGATCTAATACAAACAGGAGCACATATTTTGAAGCCTCTTCCAGCACCTGGTATGATTGGGTTGGTTTCGACTGGATTATAAGGAGTGTAGTTACCTACTTCCCACGCAGTAAAGCATATGTGGCGAATCATACACCTTCCAATGCCAAGAGAAACCCTGCCTTAGTCCGTTATGCCATTACAGGTAAAGTGGAAGATGAGGGTACCACAAAATACATTGAAAAATACACGGTTTTAAGGGGGACTACCTCTGGCGGACCCTATGATGTTCTTGGTGCTACCAGTGACATAACATTTACAGACTACACGATTCAACATGAAACCCAATACTTCTATGTGGTGAGGATGGATTATGTAAATCCAGATACGATGACTTACTCAACGGAGGTAAGTATTACTACTGACTTTGTTGGTCCACAGTTCTCCGCCTTCGCTTATGATACAGGTGGTGTAAACAATATCTGGATAAGTGTTATAATTACTGATCCTTCAGGGATTTATCGTGATACTCTTTACTATTCCATTAATGGTGCAGATTTTGCTTTTGCAACAAATGATAGCATAGTTGGTTCCACTTATTATTACACGATTCCGGGTCTTAACATCGGGGATAATGTAGACCTTTACTTCGTTGCCCTTGATAATTCAGCGTGGCGCAATCCTTCAAGATTTCCGGAAACTGGATATATTTCCTTTGAAGTTACTTCCATTACTGATCTGAAGCCGAAGGCATTTGCGTTTAATGCGAAGAGTCTCTCATCTGCTTCAAGGGGCTTTGAATTTGCTTATGCATTACCAGAGAGAAGCGAAGTGGAGATAAGCATTTACTCTGTCACCGGTCAGAAAGTGGCGACTCTTGTGAAGGGCACCAGAGAGGCTGGTTACCATACTGTAAGATGGAATGGTAAAGACGAAAGAGGTTCAGCGGTAGGTTCTGGAGTCTACATTGTGAAGATGATTACTCCTAAGAAGACTTTCACAAGTAAGCTAATACTCGCGAAGTAAGAAGGAGGGAACGGTATTCTCGGGGTCCCCTTAAGGGGACCCCTTTTTATTTTGCGGAGCTTCTAATATAAAATAGGATTGAAATGAAATTACCTGAACTTTTTGAAGCGAAAGTTGTTAAAAGAGAAAGGAGATTCCGGCTATATGTTGATTTAGGTGGCAGGGTGGAAATTGCTTATCTTGCTAATCCAGGTAGGCTCCAGGAGATTATTTATCCCAATGCCAGGGTGTTTTTAAGTAACAAGGGAATTAATAGCCATCGAAAAACTCAATTTGAAGCCGTTTTGGGGTTTGCCGATGGTATTACTCCTGTAAGCTTGAATGCGTCACTCGCAAACTACCTTTTTCTTGAAAACATTTACAAAATTTTTCCCCAAGTGAAAGAGATTCGCAGGGAATATACCTTTCGTGATTCCAGATTTGACTTTCTTCTTGATGGGGAAATTCTTGTAGAGGTAAAATCCTGTACCCTTGTAAAGGATGGGATTGGACTTTTCCCTGATGCACCTACTATGAGAGGAACAAAGCATCTTAAAACCCTTCTGGGATGGCCCGGGAAAAAAGCCCTTGTTTTTGTTGTGCAAAGAGAAGACGCTGTTAAAGTTATGCCAAACTATGAAATGGACAAAGAATTTGGATCTACTATGGAGAAGATTTTTGGGGAGCTGGATTATAAAGTTGCCTTCACCGTTAAAATCTCTGGAAATTCAATAGATTTCAAAGAGTTCGTGCCCGTCTCCCTTTGATTGCCTGATTTTTGATCTCCTTTCCCTTTTTGGGCTTGATTTTTGGTAATTGGATTTGCCTGCGAGGAATCAGGCTAATTTTATTGTTCTTATCTTTACCTTGGTATACCCCTTGGAGGAATTACATGATGGACAGCTGGAATGCCCACAAGCCGAGCCCTGCGGACGGTAAAATCGCCATAGATATCGTTGATTTTATCAAGCGCAAAATCAAGTCTTACATCTCTCAGATCCTCTTCAAACAACGAGAGTTGTGGTTTTAAGGGCTTAAGCCCGAATACCGCTACTCCTATAAGCCTTATAGGTTTCCCGTCAATTATTTTCTGGATAAGGAAAATTGCTCGGCGATATATTTCCGATGTGGTAAAGAAGGGTTTGGTAAACTTTCTTGAAATACTATCGCCGGTAAAATCGGCGTATCTCAAGTAGACCCATATGCCATATCCCATGAGTTCATGCTTTCTTAGCCTTCTTCCCACTTTTTCCGATAGGTAAAGGGTATAGGTCTTTATTTCCTCCGGGTCCATAATATCCCTCGGAAAGGTTTCGGAGTGTCCTATACTCTTTAAGGGCAATCCTTGGTCCAGAAGGGTAAAGAAACCTGCATCCTTCCCCATTGCCATATCTTTGTACCATTTTCCCCGGATACCGAAGCGCCTTATTAGGGTATCCTCGTCAATAACCCATAAATCTCTTATGGTTCTTATGCCCATATTCCTGAGAGCGTCGCCGGTCCGTTGGCCTATTCCCGGTATTTCATCTACTTCCAAGTGACCGAGTTTCTGAAGAATTTCTTCTGCTTTAATCTGCATAAGTCCATCAGGTTTAGAGATTTCACAAGCCATCTTTGCAATTACCCTTGACGGACCTATCCCTATGGTGAGGGGAACCCTGAAGGTTCTTTTAATATAAGATTTTACTTCTGTTGCAAGTTTTAGTGGATCTTTTTCACCGGTGATGTCTACGAAAGCTTCATCTATTGAAAAGACCTCTACTTTTTTGAATTTTTCTTTCAGGTACTCCATGATGGATTCTGAAATGTAAGCGTATTTTGCAATGTCTGCCGGGATTAGTATTATTTCCGGGCATAAATCTTTTGCTTTATAAACGGGTGTACCAGCCTTTATTCCATATTTCCTCCCTTCGTAGGAAACCGATGCCACCACACCGTGTCTCTGGGCACCGGTAACTACGCCGACGGGTTTACCTTTTAGTTCTGGACGAACAGCCACCTCGCACGAGACAAAGAAAGCATCCATATCAATAAGCATAAAAGTTCTACTTTTTGGGTTTTTATCTGATGAAAAACTCTCTTGCTGAAAATTGTCTAAATATTCACAAATACCCATGGAGTCTGTGCCGAGTTCTATTCTCCCGCTATTCATTTATAATGACCTCCAGTTTCCACTCCAGCGTCTCATGGTTTAGGGCAATAATGTAACGATTTGCCCCGTCGGAAACAGAAAAACGGGTTATTAGGTTTCTGCCTATTCTTTCCTTCCATACGGCGTCGGGTTTTTTTAGTTTTACGGTGTATCCAGAGTATTCCATATAAAGGGGGTAGACGGAACTATTACCGTTAAATCTTGCTACTACGCTTACCTTTTTGTCTACTCTTTCCATAGTTATACAATTGTATAACTACAGGGATGAAATGTCAAGATAGGGGTAAGGGTGTTACAAGGAGCGTGTTGGAACCAGAAAGGGATAAAACTGATTTGTAGGAAGATGATATTGAAAAATCAAGCAGACGGGACTATTATATTAACTATGCAGTGGACCCATGTATTGGTAATCATAATAGTTTGTATCACATTTTATGTTTTCCTTACTTATAACGCGCTGGTAAGATGGAGGGTGCGAGTGAAGGAAGCTTTTTCTCAACTTGATGTTCAGCTCAAGAGAAGATACGACCTTATCCCGAACCTTGTGGAAACGGTTAAAGGCTATATGAAACATGAGCGTGAGCTTCTCGAAAAAATCGCTGAATTACGCACCAGAGCAATTTCAGTTACTGACATGAAGGAGAAGGGGAGCATTGAAGGTAGCATTTCGAATATCATAAAGAGGATTCTTGTTATTGTGGAGAACTATCCCGAACTTAAAGCATCACAGAACTTTATGATTTTGCAGGAAGAGATAATAAGCACTGAAAACCGAATAGCCTATGCAAGACAGTACTATAATGACTGTGTGAGACGGCTTAATACCCTTTGCCTTTCTTTTCCTTCTAATTTAGTAGCAAAAATGTTTGGATTTAAGTTGGAGTCTTTTCTTGAGTTCCCCCAGGAGAGGGGTGGGGTTAGGGTTGAGTTTTGAGAAAGGAGGTGTTATTTATGAGTGCCCTTGATTTCGTAAAGATCACTTCAAGGAATAAAAGGAGAACATTTCTTTTAGTCCTTACCCTTTTTGTGATTTTGTACCTTATTGGCAGGCTTCTCGATCATTTCTTTGGGGGCGGGGGCTTTTATACATTTTTAGCAGTAATCCTGGCGCTGTTCCAGGCTTTAGTGTCCTATTACTGGGGGGATAAAATTGTCCTCGCGTCTGTCAGGGCAAGAGAACCAAATCTTTCTGACTACGAAGAAAGGCAGCTTGTAAATGTCGTGCAGGAGCTAAGTATTGCAGCTGGACTTCCCATGCCGAAGGTTTATGTTATGGATGAGCCTTCTCCCAACGCCTTTGCCACAGGCAGGGATCCAAAGCATGCATCGGTATGCGCAACTACAGGGCTTTTAAAATTGTTAAATCGGGAAGAATTAGAAGGGGTTATGGCTCATGAGCTCAGTCATGTGAAAAACAGGGACATACTTACAATGACGATGGTTGCGGTTCTCGTAGGTGCAATTGTTATTCTTGCTGACTTTATCAGGTTTAACCTTTACTGGGGTGGTAGAAGGGCAAGGAGAGATAGAGACAGCGGAGGTGGAGAAATTCTTTTGTGGCTGATTCTCCTTGTAGTGGTTATATTTGCTGCGATCATAGGGAGACTCATGGCCCTTGCCATTTCCAGGGCGAGGGAATATATGGCAGACGCTGGTTCTGTTAGTATCACAAGGAATCCTTTAGCTCTTGCATCGGCTTTAGAGAAGATAGCCAATTACACAAGACCGATGCAGGTAAGTGATGCCGTTTCCCACCTTTTTATCAGTGATCCAAAGAAAAGTTCCCTTTCCGAAAAGGATTCCCTGTGGGCTAACCTCTGGAGCACCCATCCGCCAATAGAAAAGCGGGTTGCAATTTTAAAACAAATGGCAGGGGTTTTGTGAGGAGGTGAGCAGGTTATGGCTGCACTGGACTTTGTTTCTCTTGCAAATAAGAATAAGAGAAAAAGTATTGTTTTAGTATCACTGCTCATTATATTTTTCTTGTTCTTGGGAATATTTTTAGATAAAGCTATAAAGGCTGAGATACCCGTTTTTACCCTATCTCTGTTATCAGTCGCAGTTATCCGTACTATTACAGCTTATCTAAGAGGCGATAAGAAGATTTTGAAGTTAGTCGGTGCAAGACCTGTGAACCCGGGTAATTATAAGGAGAGAATGCTCATTAATTTAGTTGAGGAACTCTCCATTGCTGCTGGGATACCCAAACCAGAGATTTATGTTATGGATGTTCATGTCCCTAATGCTTTTGCAACTGGCAGGAGTCCCCAAAACGGTAAAATTTGTGTTACTTCTGGCCTTTTGGATATGATGAGCCGAGAGGAACTCTCGGGAGTTATTGCCCATGAAATTTCTCACATAAAAAACTATGACATCCTCTATGCTATGCTTACTGCAGTGCTTCTCGGTACCTTTGTAGCTTTCGTCGTGTTCGCACAGGTAAACTTGTTTGTTGCTTCCCAAGTAGCAAGATCGGTAAGATCAAGGAAAGGGAATGAGCTAATTCTTATGTGGCTCCTCGCATCCATCGCATTGTTCGTGATCTTTGTGATAGCCAAATTTATAGGAATGATCCTATCCCTTGCCGTTTCTCGTGCGAGGGAGTATCTGGCCGATGCAGGTTCTGTTGAGATTACAAGGAATCCTCTTGCTTTGGCATCGGCACTGGAAAAAATTGCAAACTATCCATACGAGCTGAAGGTTAAGGAGCAGGTTGCACATCTATTTTTTACTGAACCCTCAAAGAGAGATGTAAAGAAAAAAGTCTCTTTCTGGAAAACCTTGTGGAGTACCCACCCACCCATTGAGAAGAGAATTGAAATTTTGAAAAAGATGGCGGGAGCTTACTAAGTTGCGCCCTTTAATCTACCTGATTTTACTTGTATTTCAAGCCAGTGAGTTTTACTCTGTGCATCAAACTGAATATTTCTCACATTATACCGAGGCAGAATTTTCAAAAATTTCTGATATCCCCATTGTTGTTGAGCCACTTCAAGAAGGGAAGGGTCTATTGAAGACTTTCTACGGGTATGTGCCGTATTGGGTTGACACTACCGCTTTAAAGAGTCTTGACTGGTCGCTTATTACCCATGTGGCTTATTTTTCAATAGGGGTATCCTCCGATGGTTCTCTTAGCGGAATCCCGAATTCTTCAAGGTTTATTTTTCTCATAAACTATGCTCATTTACGAGGGGTAAGGGTCCACATCACCTTTACTATCTTTGGTAACAGCTCGGTATCAGGCTTTCTTAACAATGCCGCAGCAAGGCAGAATGCGATAACACAAATTGTAAATTTCGTTGAGAACTATAACATAGAAGGAGTCAACATAGATTTTGAATTCGTAACATCTTCTGTAAAGGACAGCTTTACCAGGTTCATTATAGACCTTAACAGTGCATTGAAAACTCAGACTTCCAGGAGGAAGGATCTTTTTATTGCCATGCCAGCGGTTCCAGAGTGGTATCCGGGTTATGATTACACTACCCTTGCTAATAACTCTGACGGTCTTTTCATTATGGCCTATGACTTTCATTATAGTGGTTCAAGTGTAGCAGGCCCCGTTGCCCCTAATGTCCCTTCAAGTTTCTGGGGAAATTACTGTGTTGCAAAAACTATAGGCAGTTACAAAGCCAGGTGTAATCCGTCAAAGTTAATTCTTGGTATGCCCTATTATGGTTATCGATGGCCTACGAGTTCCGGGAATATAGGGTCATCTACGACCGGTACAGGTTCTGCCGTTTTCTCTTCTACTGCTATGAGCGAGGTATCCAATTATGGAAGGTTGTGGGATAGCTATTCTTTAACCCCGTGGTATAGATACAGTGCATCAGGGCAGTGGTATCAGGTTTGGTACGATGATACCGCGAGTATCAGGATAAAACTGAGAATGGTGGTTGATAGTTCCATAGGGGGAGCGGGGTGTTGGGCTCTGAGTTATGACGGTGGAGTATTTAGTAATGTTCTTCGTGATGTTTTACTCTGCAATCCCCCTGAAAGGCACTTCGTGGTTAAGGTTATAACCTCTGGATTAAATATAAGGGAGGGTCCTGGTACGGCTTATCCGGTCATGGCTATAGCCCCTTTAGGCTCTAAGTTCGTTGCTTTTGACTATTATGGAAACTGGTACAAAATATACTTTCCTTCCGCCAGCGGTTTCTATTATGGCTGGATGTATGGTGGAGATGGGATAAATTATAGGTATCTTGAAGGTTCATTTGGTGACAAAGTTGTAAAATGTAACGCCAGTCTTTTAAATGTAAGGGAAGGTCCAGGGACATCTTACTCTATTATTACTCAGATCTCCTACGGTCAGGTTTTTGTAGTTGACTCAACTTCCTCTGGTTGGGCAAGGATTTACTTGCCCCAGCTTGGTAATTATACGAAAGGCTGGATTTCCATGAATTATGTTGAAGTGATGGAGAATCTTGAGGATTATAATTTGCTTTCTGGCGAATTAATCGAAACCTATTATCGGGGAAGTGATCTTATTCCCGGTGATACTTTCCGCCTTCGGCTAAAACTCAAAAATACTTCTTTTGCTCCATTCGATTCTTTAACTCTTTTAGTTTCTGATTCCGATTCATCGGTATACTTTCACCCTGATTACTGGATTGAACATAAAAGGGCAAAACCTTTGGGATATTATGGGTTACCGAATCAAACTTTTTATTTTGATTTCATTCTCAGGGTTCCGGAACTTAATCAAGGGAAGAACTTTGAGGAATGTTTTTATATCAAGAGGCAAGACAGTACTATACTGGGTCCTATCTATGTAAGGGTTACCCTTGGGATTCAGGAGAGGCAACTGGAAAGGGAGGTAAGTTTTGTTTTCAAGAAAGGGGTAATTAAGGTTTCGAATTTTGACACAGGTATCTACCCTGGCTGTTTTATTGAGGTTTACGACATTTCAGGAAGGAAGTTAGGGACTGCAAACCTAATAAAGGATGGGACATTTGGTCCGCTTTCCATTACCAAGGGGGTATATTTTGTTGTTCTCAAGTCGAACAATATAATTCTTGCTAAGGGTAAAATAGTGGTTTTCTGATAAAAGGGAGGTTGTTATGGATCTTGATAGAGAAAAATTTTTGGAATCTCTGGTCAACTCCATGAGTCCATCAGGATTCGAGGAAGAGGCTGTTAAGTTATGGGTAGATCGTGCAAAGAAATTTGCCGATAGGGTTTACACAGATTACCATGGTAACGCCATTGCCGTTATAAATGAAGGGAAAGAACCGCGTGTGATGCTTGCTGGGCACATTGACGAAATTGGTTACATGATAACATATGTGGATGAGCAGGGTTACCTTTATTTTAGTACCATAGGGGGTGTAGATCCCCAAATAGCCCAGGGACAGAGGGTTTGGATTAGGGGCAAGAATGGCGAAAGGATTTTAGGGGTCATAGGGAAAAAGGCAATACATCTATTAGATGAGGAAGAAAGAAAACGGGTTCCTAAGTTTAAGGAGATGTGGATTGATATTGGGGCGAAAAACAAAGATGAGGTTCTTGAAAGGATTGAAATTGGGACCTGTGCAGTTAATGCTCTAAATTATGAAAAGCTTTATGGTTCTAATGTGGTTGCACGGGGGTTTGATGACAGAGTCGGTGCCTTCATCGCCCTTGAAGCTCTTGCAGAACTATCGAAGATTAAGGAAAATTTGAATGTTTCTGTTTATGCAGTGGCAACGGTCCAAGAGGAGATTGGTTTGAGGGGTGCCCGCACCAGTGCCTTTGGAATAGACCCCCATGTAGGGATCGCTATTGATGTTACTCATACCACTGATCAGCCAGGTGTCGAGAAAAAATTATTAGGCGATATAAAGTTAGGTGGTGGACCTGTTATTGCACGTGGTCCCAACATCAGTCCAAAGGTCTACGAAAAGCTTGTTAACACTGCAAAGGAACTCAATATACCCTATCAAATAGAGGGAGTTCCGCACGCCACCGGAACCGATGCAAATGCGATCCAGATAACAAGGGCCGGAGTTGCAACTGGCCTTGTTTCAGTCCCGAATAGATATATGCATACTCCATGTGAGGTTGTAAATCTGGATGACCTTGACAATATTATAAAATTGCTGGCTGGCTTTTGTGAGAGAGTAAAAAGGGCAGATGAGTTTCTAATTTATAATATTTAATGAGTAAAATTACAGTTAAAGATTTCTTCAGGCTCAAAGCCCATAATGAGCCAATTGTAATAGTAACCGCTTATGACTATGTATTTGCTCGAATGGTGGATGAAGCAGGAGTGGAGGCAATTCTTGTTGGAGACTCCCTTTCCATGGTGGTTCAGGGTAACGAAAACACCCTTTTCTGTAATATTGAGGACGTTATATATCATACAAGGATGGTTAAAAGGGGAGTTAAAAACGCCCTTCTCATTGCTGATATGCCTTTTCTATCCTACCAGATAAGCGTAGAAGAAGGTATAAAAAATGCGGGACTTTTAATTAAAGCTGGTGCTGAGGCTGTTAAATTGGAGGGAGGTAGGGAAGTAGTTCCCCTCGTAGAAAAACTAACGAGTTATGGTATTCCGGTTATGGGACATTTGGGTATGACTCCCCAGCATGTCTACTCTTTTGGAGGCTATAAACTTCAGGGCAAAACGGAGGAGCAAAGGCGAAGGATTATTGAAGATGCAAAAATGCTTGAAGAAGCTGGGGTTTTTGCTATCGTATTGGAAATGATTCCTGCGGAACTTTCAAAAGAGATAACTGAAATTGTTCATGTACCAACCATTGGAATCGGTGCAGGCCCATTCTGTGATGGTCAGGTCTTAGTTTTACATGATCTTCTGGGCCTTTATCCTGATTTCAGACCAAGCTTTGCGAAAGCATACAGGGAGCTCTACAAAGAAGGCATGGAAGGAGTTAAGGAATTCATAGGCGAGGTTAAAGAGAGGAAGTTCCCGGACGAGAAGCATTACTTCCGACTCAAAAAGGATGAGTAGGACATGGAGGTAGTAAGAAGCCCTAAAGAAGTTCAAAAATTGTCAAATTTATTAAGGAAAGAGGGAAAAATTATTGGTTTCGTCCCAACTATGGGATATCTTCACGAAGGGCATCTATCGTTGGTAAGAAGATCAAAAGCAGAGTGTGATGTTACTTTTGTTTCAATATTTGTAAACCCCACTCAGTTCGGACCGGGTGAAGATTTTGAAAGGTACCCCAGGGACGAGGAGAGGGACTTGAAACTTCTTACTGAGCTTGCGGTGGATTGCGTTTTCATCCCCGAAGTAAAAGATATGTATCCTGAAGGATATTCTACATATGTTGAAGAGACTTCCCTTTCTAAGTTCCTCTGTGGTGCTAAAAGGCCAGGTCATTTTAGAGGGGTATGTACCGTTGTAACCAAACTCTTTAACATAGTAAAACCGCACAAGGCATATTTCGGAAAGAAGGATTATCAGCAATTTAGGATTATCGAGAGAATGGTGAAGGACCTTAATATGGAGGTGGAGGTAGTTCCTTGCGAGATAGTTAGGGAGCCTGACGGCCTTGCTATGAGTTCGAGAAATGTTTATTTGAATGCGGAAGAGAGAAGGGATGCGGTGTGTCTTTATAAATCCTTAATGTTAGCGAGGGAACTTATAGAGCGAGGTGAGAGAAATCCAGACAACATAAAGAAGGAAATGGAAAGGTTTATTTTGTCTCATAAAAGTGTCTCCAGAATTGATTACATTGAGATTGTTAACAAATACACATTGGAACCTGTTTCTGAAATAAGAGGGGATGAACTCATCGCACTGGCTGTTTTCGTAGGGAAAGCCAGGTTGATTGATAACATGGAAGTATTAATTCCCTGAGTTTTACTTTAGTTTTTGTTCAAGGATTTCTTTGACCTTTAAAGGGTTACCAGCGCCTTTCAATTTTTTCATACATTGCCCCAATATTGCCTGGAATACCCCCGTTTTACCGGAAAGATACTTTTCGACCAATTCTTTTTGTTCTGCTAAGACCTCTTCTATAATTTTCTCTAACTCTTCATCTGACATAGTTCTTGATGTTGCCTCAAGCCTGGTGAGTGTATCCTTTATAGGAATACCTTCCTCTAAAAATTTAATGATGACTTCCTTTGCTTGATTTTGATTTATCAAACCCTGAGAAAGGCTGGATTCTAAAAGGATTAGGTCATCAGGACTTATCTTTGAGATCGATTCGTTTTCCTTTAAATAGCCGGGTATGAGTACGGTGAGCCAATTTGCTACAGTTTTCTTATCCTTTGCTTTTTCACATATTTTGTCGAAGATTTCCGAAGTTTGCCTATTGTACGCAATTAACTTTGCCTGTTCTGGTGCGACACCGAAAACGGATGTATATCGTTTGAACTTTTCGTCGGGTAACTCGGGCATCTCTTTTCTAATCTCATTTATAAATTCTTGTGAGATAAATAGGGTTGGTAAGTCAGGTTCAGGAAAATAACGATAGTCCATGCTTTCTTCCTTTGTCCTCATAGGCCTTGATTCAGCAGAATATTCGTCCCATAGACGGGTTTCCTGATGAATCTTGCCGCCTTTTTCCAGTGTATTTATTTGTCTTTCTATTTCGTACTTTAAGGCCTCATATACGCTTCTGAAGGAGTTTAAATTTTTTAGCTCTACCTTAGTTCCAAGCTTTTCCGGGCTGAGAGCAACGGATACATTTGAGTCAACTCGTAATTCTCCTCTTTCCATATCGCAGTCAGAAATCTCAAGGAATCTGAGATATTCTCTAAATTTCTCAAGAAATGCTTTGGCTTCTTCTGGTGAGGTAATGCACGGTTCTGTAACTATTTCAAGGAGAGGAATTCCGCTCCTGTTAAAATCAAGGAGAACCTCACCCTGCTGGGTGTGGATTGAACGTGCCGCCTCCTCTTCTATGTTCATCCTCTCTATAATTATGTCCTTCTTACCTTTTTCAGTATCGATTGTCAGAATTCCATTCTCAGCTATAGATTCGGTATATTGGGTAATTTGGTAACCCTTTGGCAAGTCAGGGTAGAAGTAGTTCTTCCTGTAAAACCTTGATGTAGTGTTTATCTTTGCTTTAAGAGCTAATGCAACTTTTATTGCAAGGCGCACGGCTTCTTTGTTTAAAACAGGAAGGACGCCGGGGTAACCAAGGCAAACAGGGCAAACATTAGTATTAGGTATTGCTCCATATTCGTTTTTACATCCGCAAAAGAGTTTCGTTTTTGTTTTGAGTTGTACATGGATTTCCAGACCTATTCGCGGGTAATATTTTTCTGCCATGATTAAATTTTACAGGTTCTTTGAAAGACTTGAAATTTTCATGTAAAATTAGAACACTGCAAGGAGGATTTATGGAGATTCAAAAACCTTTTGAAATCGAGATTGATGAGAATACTGCTCAGGGGGTTTACTCAAATATGGTAATGATTGCCTATTCACCCTCGGAGTTTGTCCTTGATTTTGCGAAGATTTTACCTGGGCTTGCAAAAGCGAAGGTTCAGGCAAGGGTTCTTATGACACCTCAGCATGCAAAACTCTTGCTTAAAGCTCTTGAAGATAATTTGAGACAGTACGAATCCAAGTTCGGTGAAGTTAAGTTGTTCGGAATGGAACAGAGGCGTATGGGATTTGGTCCAGAGGAAAAATAGTGGATGATTATAAAGGGTGTGGTAGAATACGACGGAACTGATTTTTTCGGATGGCAAGTTCAAAAAGATAAAAGGACCGTACAGGGTACATTAATTGAAGTTTTAAAGAGAATTCTTAATTCTGATAACTTTAAGTTGGTCGGCGCATCAAGGACTGACGCTGGAGTTCATGCTGAAAATCAAGTTTTTAGTTTGCATTTAAAGGAACCTGTAAGGATGAGCCTTGAAAGTTTGAAGAAAGCGTTAAATAGTTTGTTGCCTAATGATGTTTATGTTAAGTCTCTTGAAGAAGCGCAGGAAGATTTTCATGCAAGGTTCAAAGCCAGATCAAAGATATATAAATATAGGATACTCGATGGCGCAAAGTCACCCTTGAGAACCCGTTATGTCTGGGAGTTACCATTCAGACTGGATTTGGAGGTTTTGAGACAGTGTTCAGGTTTATTAAAAGGCGAAAGGGATTTCTCTTTTCTTAAGCTTACCACTGGTGAGAAAAAAAACCAGAAAGTCAGGTTTTTCAGTGTGTCATGGGATCGCGTTAACGATGAGACTGTATTTGTTGTAGAAGGGGACCGTTTTTTATATAAGTTAGTCAGGGTCCTTGTGGCTTCTATGGTTTATTCATGCAAAAATTTTAAGAGCACGAGTTTTTTTGAATCTTTTCTGGAGGGCAAGGAGGAGAAAGTGCTGGTTGCACCAGCAAAAGGTTTAACCCTTGTTTCAGTAAACTATTAGGAGGAGGAGCTATGAAGATTTTTGTTGATTCAGCAAATGTTAAAGAGATTGAAGAGCTTGCACAGTGGGGAATAATTGAAGGTGCAACAACGAATCCAACCCTTCTTTCTCAGGAGGGAGGAGATCCCCTTAAAGTTATTAAGAGAATCTGTGAGATCGTAAAAGGTCCTGTTTCTGCGGAAGTAGTTTCCACTGATTATGAGGGGATGGTTAAGGAGGCTCGAGAGCTTGCAAAAATCGACGAACATGTGGTAATTAAAATCCCTATGACCGTTGAGGGATTAAAGGCTGTCAGGACTTTAAGCAAAGAGGGAATTAAAACAAACGTTACTCTCATCTTCCAACCGGTACAGGCTCTTCTTGCTGCCAAAGCTGGTGCAACATATGTATCGCCTTTCGTGGGAAGACTTGATGACATTGGGAATTATGGCCTCGACATAGTTGAACAAATTCTTCAAATATTTGAAAACTACGGTTTTGAGACGGAGGTTATTGTCGCATCAATAAGGCATCCTCTTCATGTCCTTGAGGCTGCTTTGATGGGTGCTCATATCGCCACAATACCACCAAAAGTAATTAGGCAACTGGTAAATCACCCTCTAACTGATATTGGAATAGAGAGATTTCTTAAAGACTGGGAGAAACTAAAAGGAAACGGATAATTTATGACCTTAGAAGAGAAGGTCGGGTTAACTGCTTTTTTGCTGCTTATACTCCTTGTGGCTGCTTTTTTTGTTACAAAAGATTTCACATTAAAAAGAAATAGAACATACTATGAGGTGGTTTTCAGTGGACCCGTATATCTCAGGAAAGGGGACCCTGTCGAGGTTTTAGGTGTACCTTACGGGAAGATAGAGAACATTTATATTGAAAGTGGAAAGGTTATAGTACGCTTTTACCTACAAAAATTTAAAATATCAGAGGATTCCAGAATATCACTAGAAAGTAGCGGGATTTTGGGTCAGTACAGGCTACTTGTTATTCCGGGAAGTGGACAGCTTGCAAGGCCAGGAATGCGTTTTGTGGGTGACAGGGGGAGAACTTTAGATGAACTTTTAGCTAAAGTCTCATTACTTATGGATTCCTTGAATTTGTTTTTCTCAACAATTCGTAGTACGGTGAATGATGCAAAGGAAATGGGAAAGGAAATAGATAAATCTCTCAAAGTAGTTTCGTCATCAATTACTGCTCTAAAGGACACAGTTTTCCACCTCATCTCCTCAGGTGATGATGAGATAAGGCAATTTGTAAATTCCCTTTATGGAACCCTAAAGAACCTCGATTCACTTTTGGTTGGTCTCCATGAAAGTGCAATTGTAAGGAATGATTCTCTGTTTAAGAAACTTGAAGTTTTGACCGAAGAGCTAATTGAATTATCAAGAACTCTTAAAGAAAAAGGCGTACCTGTGAGGGTAAGGATTTATTAACATGGCCAAAAGTTCAGCATACTTCGTTTGCACCAACTGCGGCTACACAAGCATTAAGTGGCTCGGTAAGTGCCCATCTTGTGGTATGTGGGACACTTTTAAAGAGTATAAAGAGAGCAATACTAGTAGGGGAGAGAAGAGAGGTATATCCTATAAACTCCTTAAAGAAGTCAAAACAGTGGAGTTTAGGAAAGTTGAGACAGGTATCTTTGAGTTTGACAGGGTTCTGGATGGGGGTATTGTGCCTTCGAGCTTTGTTCTTTTAGGTGGAGACCCAGGTATTGGTAAATCCACATTACTTCTTGAAGTTTCTCGGAATCTTGCGAGTAAGGGTTTTAAGGTTCTGTACATCTCTGGAGAGGAGTCTCTGGAACAGGTGAAAATGAGGGCGGAAAGACTAAAAATAGATTGTGAAGGGATATTTTTTATGAACGAACAGGATATTGATAGAATTAAGGAAGCCGCAAGAGAATTACATCCATTTATGCTTATTGTGGATTCCATACAAACCGTTTTCAAACCCGAGATGGATCAGGTAATAGGGAGTGTGAGTCAGGTTAGGGAGTGCGGTATGGAACTACTTAGAATTGCAAAAGAGGACGGGATAACGGTCCTTGCGGTAGGTCATGTGACAAAGGACGGGACTCTTGCTGGTCCAAAAACTCTCGAACATATGGTAGATGTGGTGTTATATCTTGAAGGAGAAAAAGGATCTGATCTGAGAATATTGAGGTGTACTAAAAATAGATTTGGTTCTTCTGAGGAAATCGGTATTTTTGAGATGACACAGGAAGCCCTGAAGGAAGTTAGTGATGCCTCGACCTTGTTTATCTCGAGGGAGCACGTTCGAAAAGATGGTATAAGTTATACGGTTTTACTTGAGGGTAAGAGGCCTTTACTTCTTGAAATCCAATCGCTGGTTCTTCCAACTTTTTTTGCAGTTCCACAACGGATAACAACTGGATTTGATACAAAAAGGCTCTACATGCTTCTGGCTGTTGTGGAAAGGTTCGCAGGTATAAATATGAGGAGTATGGATATTTTTCTAAATGTTACAGGTGGTATCAAAATCTCCGATTCTTCTACTGATCTTGCTGTCGTTATGTCAATTATTTCATCCTACCGAAAAAGGCCTCTTGATGAACACGCTGTTTTTATTGGAGAAGTAGGTTTAGGAGGAGAAATAAGGAAAGTCCCTGGCCTCACAAAGAGAATTGAGGAAGCCAGGCGACTTGGGTTTTATAATATATTTTCACCTTTAGAATATAAAACGGTGGAGGAGGTAGTAAAAATATGTCTTGGTTAAAAATCAGGAGAGTTATAGTATTTGCTATACTTACTACCCTTGTTAGTATTGTTGGTATTAAGGGGGGGCTTAAACATCATACAGCTGTTCTTATTGGCATTTTAGTATCGTACTCTATCATTGCAATTGAGAGAGCCTTGTACCAGAGAAATCTTAAAGAGGTTGCTATAGTTTTTGCTACGGTGGTCTCTGGTGCGTTGTTGGGGTCATTTTTGGGCTTCATTTTGACTCAATTTCCTAACTTTAAGAAACCAGAACTCAGAGGATGGGTTTTTCTTATTACGAACATGGCTTGTATCTACATTTTTATAGCTTACATATATTCGAGAAAAGACGATCTGATAAAAGGTAAGGATAAAGGTAAAAAAGACCAGAAACGATATAGTAAACTTGTAGATACCAGTGCTATAATTGATGGTCGAATTGTAGATATGGCGGATCTTGGGTTTCTTGAGGGATATATTGCTGTTCCTGTTTTTGTTTTGAAGGAATTACAGTCAATTGCGGATTCTAAAGATCCGGATAAGCGTGAGAAGGGTCGTCGCGGAATGGAGATGCTTGATAAATTAAGAGAGGTCTTAAAGGATAAACTTGTAATCGTACAGGATGATGTCCCGGGGAAACGAGAGGTTGATGAAAAATTGATTGAGCTTGCGAGAAGAACAGGGGCTAAGCTAATTACCACTGACTACAATTTAAAGAAGATTGCTGAACATCAAGGCGTGCATGTATTGAATGTGAATGAGCTAACGGAGAGGCTTAAGTTACCATTGAACTCGGGGGATTTGATAAAGATAAAGCTTGTGAGAGAAGGAAAGGAGAAGGACAAAAAACAGGGCGTGGGTTATCTCGTTGATGGTACTATGGTTGTGGTGGATGGGGGACTGCCTTTTATAGGACAGGAAATTGAGGTTGTCGTTCACTCTGTACTTCAAACTGAGACGGGAAGGATAGTATTTGCCAGACTAAAAGGGGATATCAGAAATGAGGGAATTCCATACGGCGCTTGATAGTGAGATTAAACAGGGATTAACAACAGACATCTATTTTAAGAGAACAGTTGAGATTTTAAATAAAAAAGGCATCAGGAAAAAAGTTCTTGCAGAGTTTACTGTGGGTAGTTTCCCGTCTGGCTATCCCTGGGCGGTCTATGCGGGTCTTGAGTATGTGGTAAAACTTCTTGAAGGCTTACCCGTAAATCTTTATTCTATACCCGAAGGTACAATCTTTACGAATGTTGATAGTAAAGGAGTACCAGTGCCCGTCCTTGCCATTGAGGGAGAATATCAGGTTTTTGCAGAAATGGAAACCCCTGCGCTCGGTTTTATCTGCCAGGCATCTGGTATTGCAACAAAGTCTGCAAGGATAAAGAAGGCGGCAGGTGATTCGGTAGTACTATCTTTTGGCGTAAGAAGGATGCATCCCGCAATCTCACCTTTCATCGATAGAAATGCATTTATTGGCGGTTGTGACGGGGTTTCATCCGTTTTAGGGGCAGAGGTTATTGGCAAGAGGCCCACAGGGACGATGCCCCATGCTCTTATTCTTGTTATGGGGGAAGAGGAGGCGTGGAAAGCATACGATGAAATAATTCCCGAAGATATACCCAGAATTGCCCTTATTGATACCTTTGGCGATGAGAAATTTGAGTCTCTGAAAGCTGCTGAAACAATTAGAGATTTAATAGGTGTTAGGCTTGATACCCCATCTTCTCGTAGGGGTAACTTCTCAAAAATAGTCAGGGAAGTCAGGTGGGAGCTTGATTTAAGAGGGTTTTCCCATGTGAAAATTTTTGTTTCTGGGGGAATAGATGAGGATGATATTCCTGCTCTAAAGGAAGCTGGTGCGTACGGGTTTGGAGTAGGAACTTCTATATCAAATGCGCCTACAGTCGATTATGCCATGGATATAGTGGAAATTGAGGGGAAGGCAATTACCAAAAAGGGAAAATTTAGTGGAAGGAAAAAGGTCTTTAGATGCCCCAAGTGCCTGAATTTAAGGGTAACCCCTAGCGCTAATGAGACTTTAAATAGGTGTGATTTGTGTGGCGTGGAGATGGAACCCTTTATGAATTTGTATCTTGAGAATGGGAAGAGAACTTGTGATTTACCAGATGCTGCTCAGATAAGGTCTTTTGTGCTTTCACAACTTGAAAAGTTTTCAGTGTAAAATATGAAAAGTATTGTGATTCTTGCTTCAGGGAACGGGTCGAATTTTGAGGCTATAGTGAGGAAAATTGTAAAAAACAACTGGCCCATAACGGTGAAAGCTCTTATAACAGATAATCCTCTAGCATACGCGATTCAGCGTGCAAGGAGATTAAAGGTCCCCACGATAATTCTCGACTATAAATCTTTTAAAAGTAAAGAGGATTACAATAAGACCCTTCTTGAAAAACTGGTAGATTTGAAGCCAGATCTTGTTGTGCTTGCAGGCTATATGAGAATTCTTCCACCTTTTATTGTTGAAAGGTTCAGGTACAGAATAATAAATATTCATCCTGCGCTTCTGCCAGCTTTTCCTGGCCTTAATGCCATTGAGAGGGCATATAAGGCGGGATGCAAAATTACTGGTATAACCATTCATTATGTTGATGAAGGAGTAGACACTGGACCCATCATTGAACAGGCAGCTTTACGCATAAGAAAAGGTGAAAGCCTTGAGGAGCTCGAAAGAAGGATTCATAGGTTAGAACATAAATATTATCCAGAAGTCATAAGGAGACTTTTATTAGAGGAGGGTAGTTAGTGGACCGTTTTGCTCTTATCAGTGTTTATTACAAAGATGGTATAGAAAGGCTTAGCCGCAGTCTTGTCGATAAAGGGTTCAAGCTCATTTCTACTGGTGGTACATATGAATATCTGAGGTCTTATGGGTTTGAAGTCACAAGGGTTGAGGATGTTACCCACTTTCCTGAATCTCCTGGAGGAAGGGTAAAGACTTTACATCCTGGAATTTTCGCTGGCATCCTTGCCAGAAGGGATAACAAGGAAGACATGGAATATCTGGAAAAAAATCATATTCCGCTTATTGATTTTGTTGTAGTTAATCTGTATCCTTTTACAGAGAAGCGCGATTTGGCTACCCATGAGCTTCTGGAATTTGTTGATATTGGGGGTATAAGTTTAATCCGTGCAGCTGCAAAAAACTATAGGTGGGTAACCCTTGTCTGTGATCCCCGCGATTATGATTATGTCAGCAAGCACCTTGAAAATGATACTATTGATGAAAAATTGAGAAGTCAGCTTGCTATTAAGGGCTTTATGAAAACCGTCCAGTATGATGCTGCAATTCTCTCGGAACTATCTGCGCGTTTCGGGACCGAACATAGTTTAAAGGTGTTTTTATTTGGTAAGCACCAGGAACTCCGTTATGGCGAAAATCCCCACCAGAAAGGAAGTGTTTACTTTAATCTATTAGAGGGACATTCGTTTTTGCAAAATTTAGAAGTATTAAGTGGTATTGAGCTTTCGTACAACAATATACTTGATGCCTATTCTGCCTATAATATCGTTAGTGAGTTTTATGAACCAGCTTGTGCCATTGTTAAACACAACATACCATGTGGAGTTGCTTTAGGTAATGACATCTTGGAAGCATATAAGAAGGCCCTTTCTGGAGACGAGTTATCAGCTTATGGTGGTATAGTTGCTTTAAATCGCACAGTTGGAAAGGAACTTGCAGAGGTCTTGAACGATTTTTTCTTTGAAGTTATTGTCGCAGCTGATTATACTAATGAAGCTTTAGAAGTCCTGAGAAAGAAAAAGAAGAGAAGGGTTTTAAAAGTAAAATGTTTTACCAGAATTGCAGAAGATTATAGGTTTGTAGATCATGACCTTTTAGTCCAGGACAGGGACTTGAAGGAGCTTTCCGAGGATGACCTGAAAGTATTAACAGGCGAGCTGGACGGGAGGGAAATGAATGACATATTCTTTGGCGATAAGGTCGTAAAACATGTAAAGTCAAATGCAATTGTGGTTGTTAAAGATAGGATGCTGTTGGGAATGGGCGGGGGTCAAACTAGCAGGGTTGATGCTACAAAAATTGCCCTTGAGAAAGCCGGAGATCGGGCGAGAGGGGCTATTATGGTTTCTGATGGTTTTTTCCCTTTCACTGATTCCCTTGAGCTTGCAGTAAAGTCAGGAATTAAGGTGGTGGTAGAGCCAGGTGGTTCTGTAAGAGACGAAGAAATAATAAAATTTGCAAGGGAGAGCGGACTAACCCTTGTATTTACCGGAGTTAGACGGTTCAAACATTAGCGTTTAAAAGTCATTTAGTTTCGTATTTAAGGTTACACCGAGTTTTCTATTTTATCAAAGCGATATTTGATTTACTCTGACCAAGGAACAGTTAAAAGGCTTATGTTAATAATGCCGAAATTATCCCCGTAAGAAATATACCATCGAACACACCAGCACCACCGATACTAACAAATGTGCTATGGAGTTCTTTCACTCTGTGAAGGTTTAGAAGATCAGCCCCGATTAGTACGCCTAAAGTTCCTGAAACATAGGCACAAGCAGCAGGGTTTTCAGGGTAGAAAGTATATCCAAGCAGGGTTGCAATTAAGGGTGGGATAAGGGCTGGCATAACAAATCCTTTACCAGGAACAACTTTCGTAAGACTTTTGGAAATAAAGGCTAAGACTAATGTTGGGATAAGACATCTTAACGGATCGTTACACTTCAGAAGAATGTAAATTGAGACGATTAGTGGGATAATGGCACCACCAAGGTTGATTGCAATAATGGTTTCCCTTACATCTGGTAGTGTAAACCAGTAAAATCTTCTTATGTAGACTTCTCTTTTTTTAGTAAGAGGGAGGTTTATGAGGCTACCAATTAATGTAGTTGTGAAAAGAAATATGGCTGTTTGAGGAGAGATTCCCAGCTTTGTGAAAGCGAAAGGGATTCCACCCAGAATCCAAAAAGTAAAGAGTATTCCGGAAAACAGTATGAGTAATAAAAAAATTAATAGTCCAATAGGGACAAATATCATCGGTTATTCCCTGAAATTTTAAGATAGGCATCGGGGAGCCGTAAA
Organism: Caldifarciminota bacterium; assembly: GCA_039803305.1. Taxonomy (GTDB): domain Bacteria; phylum Hydrothermota; class Hydrothermia; order UBA1063; family UBA1063; genus UBA1063. The sequence goes on along the minus strand of JBDRYG010000001.1, from coordinate 8,915 downwards.
TAGAAGGGTTCAGATAAGACAGGGTCTTGGGGTTGTAGCGTGTTTTTCAGGGTTTTGTAAGCTTTGAATAATATTTCAGCATCAGGAAAATCATCGTAAAATTCAATTTTGAAGTTTCCAAATTTTTCAAGGATTTCTGATTTTTTTCCAATAGAATAATCTGAGATGCGTTTTTTCTCCTCGTATAAAGCAAAAAAATGCTCTTCTTTTTGGGCAGGAAGACAGGGTATTAATAGGGATTCAGAACTTTGACTTGCAAGAGCATCAAGGGAGTTGATTGTATAGAGCTTATAATTAGGTTTCTTTAGATAAAAAGCCTTTGCAAATGCAAAGCCAATTCTGAGGCTCGTAAAAAGTCCAGGTCCGCTGTAAAGCACTATTTGCTCAATTTCTTGTATGTGAGCATTTACAAGGTTGAGTAATTTATCCAGTATTAAAATTAGATTTTCCTGATGAGAGTAGGGTGTAAAGGACTTCAGAAAGAAAAGGGGAGTATCCTCCTCCGAAATCAACATAGAAGGAAACCTCGAGAGATTGCCGATGAAGAGAGTGTAACTCATTATATAAAGGGGCCCCGATCGGGGCCCCTTTTGAATTATTTTACATTACCGGCTACATGTGGTTCATCTATATACTCGTAAAGTCCAAGTTGAGAAAGTTTGGCCTTTGTGGGAATACCCTCTTTATTCCATCCACGAGCAATGTAGTATTCATCAAGCATTTTGTTGAACTCTTCTTCGGATACATAAAGACCCTGTGATGGCCCTTTAGGAATAGGAGCATTCATGACTTTCCATGGGAGATGGTCATCCTTCCTGGAGAAGCCTTCTCTGACGTTGAATAACTTTGTAATGTTGTATATTCTTTCGCCAATCACCCATAGCTCTTCAACGCTCATATCCCAACCTGTAACTGCTTTAATCATCTCAGGGAATGCTTCAATAAAGAACATGTGTCTTGAAAATTTGCATGCGCCAGTTGTATCGTAGAGGGTCATTAGGTCTTCAAGGGTCTTTATTTCAAAACCCTTCCACTCACCCTTTGTTCTGTCTACTCCCTCCATTTTCCACCATTTTCCGGTCAGTTCGATACCGTAAGCACCACCAGTTAAGTGGCAGCCACCCCTTGTCGAAACCGCAAAGGCGAGGGCAACACCCTTTAAACCCCTGATGTCATATGCTGGTAATTCAAGGCCCTTAATATGAACTGCATATTTCCAGGAATCTTTTCCAAGCTTCTCTGCAGCTTCTTTTGAACCATTAAATAAGAGTTCACCCAATTTTCCTTCCTTCTTGCCCATCATCTCGATTGCCTTAACGGCGGCTTCATCATTTCCGAATCTTAAGTCAAGGCCATCAGTATCCTCTTTTGTCAGCAAGCCATTTTCGTAGCAGTCCATAGCCCATGCCAAGGTTACACCTGCTGATATTGCATCAAGACCGTAATCGTCGCAAAGTTTATTCATCTTCGCAACTGCCCCAATGTCATCAATTCCTAGGACACCGCCAAGGGAGTAAAGGACTTCATATTCAACCCCTTCAACTTCTGTACCAGCGTATTTCCCATCTGTAATTTTAATATACCTACCGCAAGGTTTTGTACAATGTGGACAAGGCCTGTTTTTAACTGTATACTTAGGCGCCCAATAGTAGGGATCAAGCTTGGATTTTTCACCTTCTTTCAATTCGTCATAGACTGGCATATAACCGAAGCGCCAGTTGAGCGACGGAAATGTACCTCTTTCTCTATTAACCCATTCATAAAATTCTCCACTCCCATATTTCATATCCGCTTCGGTCGCCGGATGGTCTTTAAGAATCTTACCCCACTTGATTATTAGTTCCCTTAGCATCCCTTTGTCATGATATTCAACCTCTCCTGTTCCTCGCACGGCTATTGCCTTTAGCATTTTTGAACCCATCACAGCTCCTACACCGCCTCTTGCTGCCTGTCTTTCCTCGAAATCAACTTCAGAAATTTTGGACAGTTTTTCACCTGCGGGGCCAATAATTCCAGTTCTTACCTTTCCGTGTAATTCTTGGAGTTTCTTATGGGTTTCTGAGGTAAGCATGCCCCAGAGATGAGTGGCATCTCTAATTTCAACTTTATCATCTTCAATCAAAATGTAAACTGGCTTACTACTTTTACCTTCTATGACAAGACAATCATAGCCCGCTTTCTTTAATTCTTCGCCAAGGTAAGCACCTACCACTGCCCTTCCGTATCCCCCAGTCAAGGGTGATTTGAAATTTAGAGCAGTCTTAGACATAGTAGGAAGACCTGTATTTACAAGCATCCCAGGCGTTATTATAATTTTATTCTCGGGACCGAGTGGGTCAGCCTTAGCTGGGATTTCATCATAAGCCATCTTGGCGCCAAAACCCACACCCCCGAGGTACTTCCTGGCAAAGTGTTCACACAGCTCTTCTTTTTTAATTTCTCCTGTGCTTAAATTTATTCTGAGAATTTTACCGGCGTAACCTTTCATATTAACCTCCTTGGCTTATGAAATATTATAAAGAATGAAATGGATGTCTTCAAGCCTTTTTATGACATATATTTTGAGCTACCTAGTAATTCCGTTAAAATTTAGTTATGGATTTGAAAAGGCTCAGCATATCGGAAATCCATAAGCTTTACAGCAAAGGCGACATAAAACCTATTGACGTAGTAGAGTACTATCTCTCAGAAATAAAAAAATCACAACCTATAACTAATAGCTTTATTGAGGTATTTGAAGAATATGCTATAGAGCGGGCTAGAGAGTTAGAGAGGATGAAGGATACCATTCGTAGTTATCCCCTTCTTTATGGTATTCCGGTTGGAATAAAAGACAACATAAACGTAAAAGGTTTTGGCACAACTTGCGCGTCACGAATTCTTTCTGGATATAAATCTCTTTATAATGCGACGGTCGTAGAAAGGATTCTTTCCAGCGGTGGAATAATAATGGGAAAGCTTAATATGGATGAGTTTGCTATGGGGGCGCTGGGTACTTACTCCTATTACGGTCCGGTTAGAAACCCTAAGAATCCAGAACATCTTGCGGGGGGATCTTCCAGTGGTTCGGCAGCGAGCGTTGCAGCCGGTGAGGTACATGTTTCTCTTGGTTCCGATACAGGGGGTTCCATTAGACTTCCCGCTTCCTTTTGCGGTATCTATGGTTTAAAACCAACATATGGTAGAGTATCGAGGTTTGGGCTTGTAGCTTTCGCATCGTCCCTTGATCAGATTGGTCCCATGGCACGAAATCCTGAGGACCTTGCCAGGTTATTTATTGTGATCTCCGGATATGATCCAATGGACTCTACCTCAGTGCCCTTTGAGGTACCCGCGTTAGATAAACTGATGAATTTTTCGTCACCAGAAGATTTAGTGGTAGGGTATCCTGATATCATTGAGGAAGCAAAAATGGATGATAAGATTAAAGTGAATTTTGAGAAAGTTCTTTCTGTGCTCGAACATGAAGGTGTAAAGATTAAAAAGTTGAGATTGCCCCATATTAAGTATTCAGTAGAGGTTTATCAGATTATAGCGATGTCAGAAGCGTCTTCAAATCTTGCAAGATTTGACGGTGTCCGTTATGGATTGAGAAAACGGGAGGAGAATTTAGTTGACCTTTACGTAAAAACCAGGGGTGAAGGTTTTGGAGAAGAGGTTAAGAGGAGGATAATTGTTGGTACCTTTGCCCTTTCTCATGGCTATTATGATGCATATTATCTGAGGGCTTTAAAAGTTAGGCGACTTATTAAAGAGGACTTGGAAAATGCTTTCGCGGAGGTCGATTTGATAGTATCACCTGTCTCGCCTTCCCTTCCTCCGAAAGTTGATGAGGAGATAGATCCTGTAAGTGCCTATTATCTTGATATATTCAATATTCCAGCTAATCTTGCAGGGATTCCCGCACTGTCAATTCCCTTTGAGTCTACTGAAGAAGGACTTCCTATGGGATTTCAAGTTATGGCCCCCGCTTGGTGCGAGGGCCTTTTATTTAACTTTGCGAATTTTTTTGAAAAGATAGTTACTTAGGTTTTGATAAGACTACAGTCTTCTGTAATTTTCCTGTCTTTCCATCGGAGGTTATATATTCAAGAAGTAGTATGTAGAGACCTGGTGAGAGCTGAGCACCTTCTTCATTAGTTCCTCTCCATTCTGTAACGAAGGGAGATGTTTTGCCGTTAGCTATTGTTTTTACTAGTCTACCGTTAGAATTGTAAATTTTCAGGTTGTAAACTGCATTGTCGGGTCCGGATACTTCTATTCTTAATGCCTCTCCTAAAAATGGTGAGAAAACACTTGGAGTGATTTTTATAGATACAACAGGAGTTACCGTGGTCTGGATAAACTCGATATCTTTCTGATACCTTGGTAATAATTGATATCCGGATGTATAAGGTATTGTGGCATCGTACTGTCCCACAACCCCCGTAATTCTGTAAACATTACCATTTGTCACATTGGAAAGGTCTATAGATGTTGTGTTGTAAACATAAATATCAATAGGTGTAAGACCATTATATATTGTAAATGCCTTTCCCGATCCTGATGAGTAAGGGATATTGTCACAGGTCCCCTCTACCTGGATTAGAAGCCCCTCCAGATTTTCCGATAGTGGTTCCCCCGGGCGAAGTTTGAGGGTATCAAAAGGAAAGCCCTGTCCAAGAAGAACAAAATCCTGAGGAGATGCAGGGGATATTTCTGTAAGACCGTTGTACTGCAAAATTGTTCCTTTTACTCTGATAAGATCTCCTTCGTTAAAGTTTATGAGGCTACCAGCATAATAGACATTAATTCCACCGGTTTCATCCTGAATATACATGGATGTTCTCGTAGTTGAAAAGATGTAAGGAGGAGCGGTAACCACACCTATTACTGTAAACTGTTTGTTTAAAAATTCTGGGGTTGATCCATCTGGCCCGTTTCTGCGTGCATATCCGATTGGTGTACCAACGTATAGAACAGGATCGGTCAATACTGGTGAGAGAAATCCCCCTGAGTCAACGGATGTTTTGATGGAAAAGGAAATTGCTTCAACATTAGAGAGTGGTCTAAGACCGACTAAAGTTATTGTATCTTCTGTTAGTTCAATGCCCCCTGAGATTTTAAGGTACAGAGAAGCTGTATCCCTGAAGTAGGAATCAACAACCGGATTATAGAATCCACTGCTAACAGGTATTACTGTATCAATATAAGCACCAGTTACTCTTAATTCTATGCTTTTTATTGGGCTATAAAGTGAGGAGACAAGAAGGTTTATGTTCCTTGTTGAATCGTAGTATGTGTACGAAGGGTGAAGTAAAAAGGATCCTGTACCATTTCCTTTGGCAATGATGTCTTTGGTGCCCCGGGGCTGGATGTTATAGTTTGCATCAAATTGATATACACATCCTAAAATGTCAACTTTCCCCTGGGGTATAGGTTTGTAAGCGAGATCTGTAGAGGAGGAGATGTAGACCCTATATTCCCTGTTTAGTGAATCCTTGAAAATAAGTGCGCTGTCTGGTATAAAATATGTAACACCATCAGGAGGTGAGACATTAAAAATTTTTACCAATCTTCCCTCGTGTATTTCCTGAGGTGGAAATTCCAGTGAATCAGGTTGAATAGAACTAACCCCAAAATTTGCAATTAAGCTTGCGGAATAAAGTTGTGCAGAATTTCTATATTCATTATACTGTCCTATTAACTTAACGACAGTATTTGGTGTTAATGCTGGACCTCTATATATTATGATTCCGCCCGTTGAGTCTTGAACATAAGTTCTGTCACCTATGACACCCGAAACTATACCTTTGACCATTACTGTCTTCCCAAGTAAGAAGCTCTGGGTTAAGGGAATATGGAAATACTTCATTTTTACTGTTGTGTCCTCTAATGCAATGAATACCTTTGGTTGATTTTGGACTGGACCAACTGAGTCTTGCGTTCCCGTAAGTATTGTAAATTGAGCTAAGGGGGAGCTGTCGCTTAAAAATGAAAAATTATCAAAAACGATGGAAGCTGGTCTCATTGAATCTATAGTAGCATTCGTTATGATTATAGTGTCTTCCGCAAACTGCACAATAGCTGTAGAGACTCCTTCCCCTATCAAAGTAACCCTTCTATCCCAGCCTATTGCAACGGAAGGGAGTACGATCTTCACCTGTCTTAATGTTCCAAATATATTTGAAATAGCAATATTTATCTGTGTTTGAGTGTTCTTAGGGATTATAAGGGGGGTTATAGCTACGTTCCCTCCACCCACGATACTCAGAACATTCAGCTTCGGTGGGTGAGCCACAGCCCTGAATGAAGATTGGGATAAAGTGAAAACCTGAAATGCGTAAATTCCTGGTATAGAGGGTGCAAGAAGTTTTGTAAATTTAATGATTCCTGTCCTTGTTTCTGTTATTTGAGTTCCTGTTATTATAATTGTGTCCTGTGTGATGGAGAATGTTGCGTTTTGAAATCCATCCCCCTCCAGGATTATAGTGCCGGTTAGTTGGAATCCTTGTGGTAGTAGTAACTTTACCGCATTTATCTGGAATGGGGAGTCTCCTGAAACCTGTAAAAGTACCTCTTTTTCTTCATCAGTGGCAATAATGTTATTTATAAAGTAAAAATGCCCCGTACCATCACCGCTAAAAATTAAATCTTCATTTCCCCTTGGCACGATTTTAAATGCGCCATAAGAATAATAGTCAATTCCTACTATTGAGGGTATAAAGTCGTTATTGCTCGGGTTGTAGCTAAAACCAGAGCAGTTTTGTACAAGAGCCGTATTTCCCTGTGGATCTTGTATCTGGAACTGGTAATTTCCCACATTACTATTTATGACAGTTACACTATCAACTCTGACTAGCACGCCTTCATAGGGCTCAGTATTTATTTCTGCACATGTAACTTTAATAGGTTTTGGTATCCTAACTCCTTTCTTAATAATGATGATATCTGAAGATGAGGAAGGAACTATTTCCGTAAGATCATAGTACTCCTGTACTCGCCCGGTAACCATTACAGAGTCGCCTCTTCCCACATTTACTGTAAGATTTCCTGTGTAAACATAAATTCCATGCCATGGGGCATCAGCATCTTGAATGAAGAACCCCCTTATATACCTTGTCCAATCCTGTACTGTTGCAGTGACTACACCCACGGTTGTAACGGTTCTGTTTACATAAGGGGAGGATGGGCCGTACCCCTGTATCGAGTCAATAGGAAAAATTGATTGTGCCTTTGATGCTGTGGGAATTACAAACAACAGAATGGTCAAAAACCATCTCATTTTTTGTTCCTCCTTATCTCAATAATAAACAAAAAAATGAGTAAAACAAAACAGAAAAATACAAAACAATCTCCAATCCTCGTGTAAATTGTATTGGTTTTAGAACTTTCAATTTCACAGGGGATATAGCCCCAAGTAAAAAGCCCAAGTCGCTGGAGTACTCTTCCTTTCGGGTCAATAACAGCAGAAATTCCTGTTTTAGCAGAACGCAGAATGTATTTTCCAGATTCTATAGCTCTGAAGCGAAGGTGTTCAAAGTGTTCTACTGGACCAAGGGATCTTCCATACCAGCCGTCGCTTGTTATGTTCACAAGAAACTCTGCGCCTTTCCTGGAATACTCTCGGCTTATATATGGAAAGATGGACTCAAAACAAATTAACGCCCCAAAGGGTACTCCATTTTTGGTGTGAAGGACATTGATGGAGTCCCCCGGTGAAAAATCTCCTTGTCCAAATTCAATCCTTTGAAGAAGTTTTATCTTATTTTCGTATGGAAGCCACTCCCCAAAGGGCACAAGGTGAATTTTATTGTATTGCCCTAAAATTGAATCTTCGGATACGAGGAATGCCGTGTTATAAACACGTCTTTTTCCATTAAATTGGACATCGGCACTCCCGAGAAGGACTGGCGCCTTGGCTTTCCTGGAAATAGAGTCTACAATAATGTTAGCCTTTAAAGAATACCGGAAGTAACCAGGAATGGCAGATTCAGGAAGAATTACTAAGTCGTAAGTATCTTTGACTTCATCAAGAAACATGCCGTAAGATTTACAAACTTCAACCCATTCTTCGTAGTCATCTTCTTCTCGGGGAAGGATATTGGGCTGGAAAATTAGAGCCTTTACCGGTTTGCCGACGGGTTCCTTTTTGTGGTAAAGGTAAGCGCCTAGCCCGTGAGTTGTCAATAGTAAAAGCAAAAAGATACGAAAATAAAGGTTTCTTCTTGTTTCCAGGTATTCAAATAGGAGGACGTTCAGGAAAATTATTAAAAAACCTGTAAAAAAAATACCACCCACCGAATTCAACATCCTGAAGTAAGGGTTTTCTAATTGGGAATATGCTATATTTTCCCATGGGAAACCGGTGTAACCAGAACTTCTAATGAATTCTAATAAGATCCAGAGAGAGGGGATAACTAAAATTCGGTATTTATGCTTTATAAGCAAAAATGGGATAGAATTGTAAATAGCTAGGTAAAGGGGGAGAATTACAAGGCCTGCCACAAGCCAGGGTTTTGTGGAAGGCTCTACTTCCATGTTTAGTATCCACCAGGTATGGAAAAGCCAGAAAATGTAGAAGTAGCAGAGCGCAATCAAAAGGATTTGTTTTGTTTTCATTTTCTTAAGGGCGAGTAACAACGGGACAAGTGCAATGAAGGAAGCAGGGAAGATTTTAAATGGAGGGAAAGAAAGGAGGTACAACAAAAATGATAAAAAAATAAAGGGAAAACTACTCATAAAATAAAAGTTGAGCCCCCTTTTAAAGGGGGCTCAAGCTTCTTTGTTCTACTTTTGTATGTCTTCTCTCCGTAGTATTGAGTTGTCGAATTTTACATCTCTAAAGAGAATTTGCATGTCTATATATTTTTGAATAGTTCTGTTTATATCAGAGAGGTCTGTAATTTCTGAATATTTTTAAAAGAAAGGAATGT